>JBFHGV010000616.1:0-2745 GCA_041582955.1 Arenibacter sp. | reverse complement strand
TTATTCTCTTAAAATACTTCGCGAAATTACAATTTTCTGTATTTCTGAAGTCCCTTCATAGATCTGTGTTATTTTTGCGTCCCTCATTAATCTTTCTACGTGGTAGTCTTTAACAAAACCGTTGCCGCCATGAATCTGTACTGCTTCAATGGTGGTGTCCATGGCTACTTGCGAGGCGTATAATTTGGCCATGGCACCGGACAGATCGTAATTTTGGTGCTGATCCTTGTCCCAGGCTGCTTTGTATACCAAATGCCTTGCTGCTTCAATTTGTGTATGCATGTCGGCCAGTTTAAAGGAAATGGCCTGGTGGTTGTAAATCTCCGTTCCAAAAGCCTTTCGCTCTTTAGAATACTTAAGTGCCAGTTCATAGGCGCCTGCTGCTATGCCAAGTGCTTGCGCGGCGATTCCGATACGTCCTCCAGCCAAGGTTTTCATGGCAAATTTAAAGCCAAAACCGTCAGCTCCAATTCTATTTCCTTTTGGGACTTTTACGTCATTGAAGATCAGTGAATGTGTGTCACTGCCCCGTATGCCCAATTTATTTTCTTTAGGCCCTATTTCAAAACCTTCTGCACCTTTTTCTACGATCAGCGCGTTAATTCCCTTGTGGCCTTTGGCAATATCCGTTTGTGCAATCACTAAATAAATGTCGGCCGAACTGCCATTGGTAATCCAGTTCTTTGTTCCGTTAAGAATATAATGGTCTCCTTGGTCCTTTGCTGTAGTTTTTTGTGAGGTGGCATCACTGCCTGCTTCGGGTTCGGAAAGGCAAAAAGCACCAAGGCTTTCCCCTGTAGATAGGCGGGTTAAATATTTTTCTTTTTGAAGGTCACTGCCATAAGTTTCAAGGCCCCAGCAAACTAAGGAGTTGTTCACCGATACCACTACAGAGGCCGAAGCGTCTATCTTGGAAAGCTCTTCCATGACCAATACATAGGAAATGGTATCCAGGCCACTGCCGCCATATTCTGGGGCTACCATCATTCCCATAAAGCCCAATTCTCCCATTTTTTTAACTTGCTCCAAGGGGAACTTTTGCTCTTCGTCCCTTTCAATTACACCAGGTAATAATTCATTCTGGGCAAAATCCTTTGCGGCTTGTTGAATCAGTAACTGTTCTTCGGTTAGTGAAAAATCCATTGTTTTAAGAAAATAGTGAGAATCTTACAAATATACAAGTATACATTGGAATAATAATGGAGAATAAAAACATTAAAACCTAATCTATATTTTTATATTTGTTCGGTCAAATACTTTTTTTGGCTAAAAACAGCTTAACTGATATGAGACAACATTAGCTATCGCGGTAAATGGAGCAGGCCTTATTAAAGGAAGTTCATGGTTGAGATATGTGATGTTGAACAGTTGAAAAAAAGTTGTAATGAAAGAGTTGCTGAAAATATATGAAAACAAGGCCCCTGAAATTGTTTTTAATTGGAAAGATCCGGAAACGGAAGCAGAGGGCTGGGCGGTGATAAATTCCTTGAGAGGTGGGGCTGCTGGAGGCGGTACCCGAATGAGGGAGGGATTGGATATGAACGAGGTGTTGTCCTTGGCCAAAACAATGGAGGTGAAGTTTACAGTGTCCGGGCCTCCAATAGGTGGAGCCAAGTCCGGGATAAATTTTGACCCCAATGACCCTAGGAAGTCGGGAGTTCTTAAAAGGTGGTACCATGCTGTGGCGCCTTTGTTGAAGAGTTATTACGGTACCGGTGGGGATTTAAATGTGGATGAAATTAATGAAGTGATCCCAATAACCGAGGATGCCGGTGTTTGGCACCCTCAAGAAGGGGTGTTCAACGGACACTTTAGGCCAACGGAAGCTGATAAGATCAATAGGATCGGGCAATTGAGGTTGGGGGTTGTAAAGGTGTTGGAGAGTAGTGATTATTCCCCGGCCATAACACGGAAATTTACCGTGGCCGATATGATTACCGGCTTTGGAGTGGCCGAAGCAGTAAAACATTTTTATGACATCTATGGAGGTTCGGTAGCAGGAAAAAGAGCTATTGTACAGGGGTT
Organism: Arenibacter sp.; assembly: GCA_041582955.1. GTDB lineage: Bacteria > Bacteroidota > Bacteroidia > Flavobacteriales > Flavobacteriaceae > Arenibacter. The sequence goes on along the minus strand of JBFHGV010000616.1, from coordinate 720 downwards.
TGGAAATGTGGGGTCTGCCGCAGCCTTTTACTTGGCCCAAATGGGGGCAAAAGTAGTGGGAATTATAGATAGGGCAGGTGGAGTTATTAAAGAAGAAGGGTATTCTTTTGAAGAAATAACCTCCTTTTTTTTGAATAAAAAAGGGAATACACTTTTTGCAGATGAAATGATTCCTTTTTCTGAAATAAATGATAGGATATGGAAGTTGCCCGCCGAGATTTTTGTTCCTTGTGCCGCTTCCAGATTGGTGACCAAAGATCAGATTGCCCAGAAGATTGAAGCTGGGCTGGAGGTGGTCAGCTGTGGAGCCAATGTGCCTTTTGCCGATAAGGAGATATTCTTTGGGCCCATTATGGAGTTCATTGATGGGCGGGTGAGTTTAATTCCCGACTTCATCTCCAACTGTGGGATGGCCCGTGTCTTTGCTTATTTTATGGAAGGAAGGGTGGCTATGGATGATGAACTGATTTTTAATGATACATCGAATACAATCAGAAATGCGATTTTAAATATTTTTAACCAAAACAATTCAAAAATTAATCTCAGTAAAACAGGTTTTGAGATTGCTTTAAAACAATTAATTTAAACTAAACCATAATTAAGTAAGATGGAGAGCATTATTATTATTCTATTCGTTGCGGGGTATTTGGCAATAACCCTGGAACACAACCTTAAGATTGACAAATTAATTCCTGCCTTGGCAATGATGGCGCTTTTGTG
>JBFHGV010000615.1:0-2748 GCA_041582955.1 Arenibacter sp. | reverse complement strand
TATTCGCAATGGGATAATCCCTATGCCGCCATTTTATATAGAAATTCCTCGGATGTAGGCCATAATCTAATAGCCAATTTGGGACTGTCCTATCAATTGTTCCATAGCCTGACATTTAAGACCAATATGGGATATAACAATTTGACCAGAGATTACAAAGCCTCATTTTCCAAGGACCAATATAGCCCTGAAATAAGAGGAGATCAAAACCATAGTTCTAGGGAAAGACACGCCGATAGGAAATCTTGGATCATAGAACCCCAATTTTTATACCGGGCCAAAATGGGAAAAGGAACCCTAGACGGTTTGATCGGGGCCACTTTTCAGCAAAACGATTCCAAGAACTTGATCGTTACCGGGGAAGGGTTCGTATCCACTGCCTTAATTGGCGATTTGGCCGCAGCTCAGAGCGTTAATATTATCAACAATGAAATAAAAAGATATAAGTACAATGCGGTTTTTGCCCGTTTTGGCTATAACCACGATCAGAGGTATTTCATCAATCTTACAGGACGTCGGGATGGTTCTTCACGTTTTGGACCTAATAAACGCTTTGCCAATTTTTGGGCCATTGGGGGAGCATGGATATTTTCTAGTGAGAATTTTGTAAAGCAGAACCTTCCCTTTATTAGTTTTGGGAAATTTAGGGGAAGCTATGGCATAACAGGCAGTGACCAAATAGGGGACTATGGATATATGGACGCCTATGAGGCAACAGCGGGACCAAATGGTATTTACCCCACCCAGCTTACCAATCCAAATTATTCCTGGGAAGAAAACAAAAAATTGGAGACGACACTGGAATTGGGCTTCCTAAATGACCGGATAACCCTAGGGAGCAGTTGGTACCGCAATCGTTCCTCCAATCAATTGGTTGGATATCCGCTTCCGTCAATTACGGGCTTTAGCTCCGTGCAGGCCAATTTGCCTGCTACGGTACAGAATACCGGATGGGAATTTGAACTTGCCACCATGAATATACGTTCCAAAAATTTTCGTTGGCAGACATTTTTAAACCTGACCATTCCAAAAAACAAACTTTTAAGTTTTCCCGATATTGAACAGACTTCCTATGCCAATATTTATAGAATAGGACATCCATTGAACATCCGATTGCTATACGAATACGAAGGTGTGGATCCCGAGACAGGCCTATACCGGGTGAACGATGTTAATGAAGATGGTCAGTATGACTTTAATGATGCCATCGTGGTCAAAAAGTTGGGCAGGGAGTATTTTGGGGGATTGACAAATAAATTCTCCTACAAAGGCATGGAGCTAAGGTTTTTATGGGAATTTGTTAAACAATCGGCACTTGAACGGGAGACAAGTCTTCCAGGCTATAAGGCAATGCAGACAGCCCAATTTTTCAATGAGTGGCAATACGGGCAAAATAACAATGTTCAGACCGTATCAGAGTCATTTGATGCCGGTACCGCTTATTATAATGCACTTTTTAGTGAAAGGTTTTTCACGGATGCATCTTTTTTAAGATTGCGAACGCTCAGCCTAAGTTATGACCTGCCCGCCAAACCTTTAAAGGATATTGGATTGAAAGGCTGTAGCCTCTTTCTGCAGGCCCAAAATCTCTTTACCCTTACGGATTACAACAGCCTAAATGTGGAAAATCCCGGGAATGCAACACTTCCCGCGCTCAAAACCCTGACCCTGGGGGTGCAAATTAACCTTTAAAAGACAAAAACATGTTGAACAATAGATATATAAAACCCATTATACTGTGCCTTGGTTATCTGTTAACTATTTCCTGTGAGGATTTCGTTGATTTGGAACCGCCAAATTACAAAATGGTTACGGAAACCGTTTTTGAGAATGATGAGACCGCAATGGCGGCAATAACCGGCATTTATAACGAACTGTTTTCTTCTGCGAGTTTCTCCAATGGATATATAAGCTCTGTGACCATATTGGCAGGAATGTCTTCTGACATTTTTGAAACAACCAGTGCTACGGATACAAGATATGGCCCATTTCAACAGAATCAGATTTCACCTAGGGGGACACCTGATGCCAGTGCCAATTATGAGCTGTGGTCAAGTGCCTATAATATCATCTATATGGCCAATAGCGTTTTGGAAGGATTATCGAATTCCGACCAATTATCCGAGGAAACACTTACTATTGCCGAAGGGCAAGCCAGGTTCATAAGGGCCTTTACCTATTTTTATTTGGTAAACCTGTATGGTGATGTACCATTGGTCCTGACAACGGACTATAGTAAGAACGCCGTGGCCCCAAAGGATTCGGCAGCAAAAGTGCATGAACAGATATCTACCGACCTAGACTTGGCAATATCCCTTTTGGAGGAAGTGGGGGAGTATGAAAGCTCGGAACGCACCAATATAAATCGTTTTGTTGTGATGGCTTTAAGGGCAAGAATCTATCTATACCAACAAAATTGGGAGAAAGCAGAAGAGTGGAGCAGCAAGGTTATTGATCAAGCCTCTATCTATGAAATCTTGCAGGATTTGGACGAAGTGTTCCTAAAGAACAGCAGGGAAGCCATATGGCAAATATCCCCAGTTCCGGTAGGAAGGCGACAAACTACATATACCAGGGAGGGGTATTTTTTTAGGGGGATAAACAGCTCACGGGTCGTTCTTTCGAATGATTTTGTGGCGACCATAAGTCCGGAAGATAAAAGGTTGGCACATTGGGTGGGTTATAATTCAAGTAGGGAGTTTTATTTTCCGCAAAAATACAAAGATGGAAGCAGTAGCGGCAATATTA
>JBFHGV010000614.1:0-2760 GCA_041582955.1 Arenibacter sp. | reverse complement strand
AGGGGTGCCGGTAGAACCACTGGTACTTACCGTAAATAATTTTTCCTTGGTTTTGTGGGATATGTTTATATCATCAAAGTTTTTCTTGATAATATGTTTATCTACAACCGGAAAATCACTCAAACACTTATATCCCGCATATTTTTTATAAAAACGGGAGTTGCTTACAGCTGTATTCAGCAAATGATTTAGAATAGGTTTATTATGTTGCTGAAGCTCTTCATAGGAAGAAGAATTAAAACAGGCCCTTATTTGAAATAAGTCTTTTTTTATAGGGCTGCCCTTCAGTGCATCCATCGTCCAAAAAAAAGAATTTCTAAGCCAAAACAATATTCCCATAAACGGATATTAAATTAAAAGTGATAAAACCTAATTTTGTTCAAATAACGGCATTGCCGTGCATTTAACAAAGGGTTTTAATAAGGATTACATAGTATAAACAGCATAAGATGTTACATATTGTTTTAAAATACTATTAAATAGTGGCCTGATACTTATGTCCCATGTTGTATTGGGTTTAAAAACGGTCATATTTAATGGTTAAATTAAAAGAATTATGTTTATTTAAGTTGTTTTTCCAATTTCTCCATTCGCTCTAATATGTTATGTAGGGTGTTATTATTTTCTGTTAATTTAGTGTTTACTACCCTCAGTTCTTCAATTTCTTTCTGTTGTTGTATGGTGTACAGTGTTAATTCCTCTATTTTCTGAAGTAATTTACGGTTCATTTCTCCAAGTTCAATTCCATTGGCGCCTACCTCGGTAGCACTTGGTATATGCTCCAGATGTCCATTGTTATTAATGAATTCCTCCACAGCCTTAAGGCTGGGCAGCTCATAACTTTCGGTGAATACAAAATCGGGCCAACCACTGCTCTGTAACTTTACGGTTACCCCCTCGGTAATAATTTCACCGGCAACGGCCAGTTGATATCCGTTGGGGATACTGGTTAAACCTATACCTACACCGCCAGTGTCATAAAGTAAATTGGACCCGGACACAGTCCAGGGCGATCCAGGAAGTGCTGTTCCGTTGATTAGTAATTCGCTGGCATTAATGGTACCATCAACATCCAGTTCGTAATTGGGACTGTTGGTTCCTATCCCCACATTTCCACTGTTTAGGTAGGTGTTGGATCCTGAGGATGTCCAAGGTGATCCAGGAAGCGCAGCTCCGTTGATTAGCAATTCGGTAGCATTAATGGTGCCATCAACATCCAAGGAATAATTAGGGTTTTCTGTACCTATTCCTACATTCCCAGAATTGAAAAAAGCGTTGTTGCCGGACAGAGTCCATGGTGAGCCAGGGAGTTCAGCTCCATTGATCAATAAATTAGTTGCGTTTACAGTTCCGGCCACATCCAAGGCAAAATTGGGGCTATTGGTTCCAATCCCCACATTGCCACTGTTGTAAAAGGTGTTTGATCCAAGTACGGACCATGGTGAACTGGGAAGTGGATCACCATTCAGCAATAGGTTATTGGCATTAATGGTCCCGGCAACGTCCAGGGAATAATTTGGACTATTGGTTCCAATGCCCACATTGCCATTATTGTAAAAGGTATGTTCACCGGATAAGGACCAAGGTGAGGAGGGCAATGGAGCTCCGTTTATCAGTAATTCGGTGGTATTGATGGTTCCCGCTACATCCAAAGCAAATCCTGGATCAGTGGTCCCGATACCTACCCGTCCCGTGTTAAAATATGTATTGGATCCGTTTAGGTTCCATGGCGAGCTTTGTACAGCTGTACCATTTATAAATATTTCCGACGCACTAAATGTTCCGGATACCTCTAAGTTATAGCTTGGTGTTAAAGTACCTATGCCTACATTACCTGAGGCGGGAAAGTAATTCCCCTGTCCGTAACTGTATAGGGTACAAAGAAATAAGACGGGTATTATGTAATATTTTTTCATAGAAATAGTGTTAGAGTGGCTGTGCCGAAAATGCATTATTCGTATTGCCTTAGTTCAAATGATAAATTGGAGAAGTTGTCCATAAAGGAGTTGATGCCGTTCTGTAGTTCTATCCTAACCTGGTTGTCACTTATTATTTCACCTCTAACCCCTGTATGGGTTGTTGGTGTAGTATAAAAAATTACTGTTTTACCTATGGTTATATCCTTATCCAATGTGCCCACATATTTACCCTGTGATTCCCTGGTCCAATTTATGCCCAATTCCAAGGTGTTTTCCAAGATCACAGCGCTTGGGTTTTCGGTCCCAGACTGGCTAAGTAGAGCAACATATGACTGATAGTTTATATCTGCATTGTCACCATTACAAAGGTATTCCGTACTGGTCACCTCGTTAGCTTCCAAAGTGCCGTTGGCATTACTGTCTAGGCCAGATTGTAGGCTAAACCCTCCATTGGAGCAATTGTCCCCTGGTTGTTCTACCATAGTTTTTATAAGTCCGTTGTAGCCATTGCTGCCATCTGTGCCATCTATTCCGTTGGTTCCATTAAGACCATCTGTCCCATCTTCAGGACTACAGCCAACAAAAGCCGTGGTAAGTAATAAAGAGAAAGCAATTTTTAAAAGCCATGTCTTTCGCATAAGAAAAAAATAAGGATAAGTTTAAATAGGTTCAAAGGTTAAAGGTACAAATTGGGTTATCCAATTTAGGGAACTTTAGTTAAAAGAATAGAATTTATCGACAAATGTAGTATAATTTGGGATTTGCACATATAGAATATTTGGGGTCAGTCTTTATGTTCAATATTGGGGGTGCCCAGTGCATAAAATAGAGTTGATTTGTT
>JBFHGV010000613.1:0-2780 GCA_041582955.1 Arenibacter sp. | reverse complement strand
GGTGTTACCTATTTTGTACTAAAAATTAGAATGTTTTTAAGGAGGCCCTTAGCATCCAAGACATCTGTTCATGTAGTTGCATGATCCCTGTTATAAAATCGGCTGTTCCTTCATCATTGTGATCTTCTGCATTCTCGCCTATGCTTTTTCTAATAAACTTGATTATGGTATTGTGGTCTGCCAACAAATGTTCCATAAAACTTGCACTGTCATTCTTTTCTGGACTGGTATCCTTTAGATGGGATAACTCCAAAAATTCCCCTAGGGTCCCTGGGGAATAAAACCCCAACATTCTGATCCGCTCAGCTACCTCATCCACAATCTTTTCTATTTTATTGTATTCTTCCTCAAAAAAAACATGCTTGGTATGGAAGTCTATTCCCTCCACATTCCAATGGGCATTTCTTAATTTGGTATACAGTAAATATTCGTCTGCCAACAATTTTCGCAGCATATCTACCACGGCCTTTCTATTGTCTTTTTCAATTCCGATAGTAGCTTGTGTTGTTTCCATAAAACTTATTTTTTTATTGTTACTAGCTACAAGTTAAGCCCAAGACCCCAATAATATTGATGTAAACCATTTTTTGCTTAGCGCTATTACATAATGGCCTGTCATCATCTACTCTAGAGTCCCTTTAACTGCCTGCTCGTCTATGGTCTGCATTCTGCCCTTCCATTAACTGTACAAAATGGGAAGGGGAATTCACCTTGAAAAAGATATTGCCAATTACAACAATAGGACAAATGAGCAAATGAGGTTTGTTCCTAAGAATATTGAGCCAGTCGTCCGTATTCAAATCTACACTTGGACTACCGTATTCCTTAATAAAGTCTGGGTGCTTCACATGAACAAGATCAGCTACCCCAATACCCAGACCATCGGCTATTTCTGTCCATTGTGTCCCAGTAACCTTGGTTTTGGCAATGTCGATAGCCAGAACACGCATTTTGGCCGTGGTGACATAAGCATAGGTCTGCTTGCCCAAGGCTGTTCCCGAGTGATAAAAAAGCGTAATTTTCCTTGTGTCCTTTGAAATGATACCCATTATGTTTTTAGACAAAAGATAATGGAATGGCCGAAATGGGAATGGCACATTTCAATTTTAATTTAATCCTAATGCAGCGGAGGAAAATCTAATCTTTTTCACCATTACCGGTTAGCGTATTAACCATACCATCCTTTACATTGAGCCACAAATAATTAAAAAACGATTTGGTAACATCGCGTTCTGCATTTATGGCACCATATCTATACCCGTTTTTATCGGTATTGGAACCGTCATTGGTAAAAATATTGCCTATAAAGGTCAATAACTTATTTACTCCCAACCGGTCTTTTTTTAATACCTCAAAACGAAAATCCTCATACTTCATTTTCATATCCCCGCCCGAACTATGGGCATCCCCACCAATGGTAAAATAAAGCTCCTTTATATCGCCTTCCGCCCTAGTGCGAAGGTTGGGGATCAGAAAATCATTGACGCTCCGGGATTTAAAATCCCTTACCACTCCCTTTAGGAAAAAGGCATCGCTTTTATCGTTATAGTCAAAATCCCAATATAAGTGAATTGGGGCGTGCCCCATTAGCTTTGAGGTAATCTCTATTTTTGTTTTTTTACCGGACACATAGGTGTTTGAAAAATTCTTGAGGGTAGCATTCAAATGCGTAAATGTAAGTTGCCCTGGCTTGCCCCCCTCCTGTACCAATTCTGAATAAGCAATTTCACCATTGATAATTCTCGTTTGAGGTATATCCAGGTCTATGGGCAATTCGCGTATCATCTTACTGTATAACCTCTTTTTTTCCAAATCGTCCTTTACTAACTTATCCCGATAAATATCCAGGTTTGGATCATGGACATTCAAGATTTGTGTTTTTAAGAAAAATCGTCCTGCATTAAACCCATAATCAATTTTGGCAGATGCAACCTCGGCAATGGACAGTTGTATGTGGTCATGTTCCTTGTCCAGCCTCCGGGAAAGCTCCTGCCTATTGTATTTGGACTTTAACAAAAGCTGCTTTAATCTAAGCTCTCCCCCTACAATACTGCCAGCTTTAACGCTTAAGGTTTCAAAAGGGCCCAAATCCAAAAAAACACGGCCTGTATTTAGAGTATACCGCCCGTAGGTCAGGGGCATAGTATTTTGTATAATATTCCCATCTGTCTTGAGATCCTCTACCACCATATTCCATTCCTCTGCCTTAAATTTAATGGAATCGCCTGCGCTGGCCATACCTATAAGCTCTCCGTCAATAACTTCAAAGCGATCTAGGCTGATGATCGATTTTATTTTTGACACCATCTCCTGACTTCTGTTGCTGTTCTTGAAATCGTGCCCTAGGCGATAACTTACTTTAGGGCTGAGCAGACTAATTTTCTGAGCTCCTAACCTATTGTGAAATAAATAATTAAAATACCCAAAGCCGTCCATACTAAGGGCATCTATCTGAATATCCAAAATTTTAGAGGCTGTATCGGCCTTTATGTAGTGCAAGTTTACGCCATGCAACGCAATGGAACCTTTTAAGATGTTCAGGTTCAATTGGTCATAAGCAAGGTTGATCTCTTTTGGAATTTCCTTATTGATATGGGCTATTACGTAATTCTTGGCATAGAAGTGCAAGATGGCCAACAGCACGATAAAAATCCCAATTGGAATACCTATAATTTGAAACGCCCTAGTTTTGGAAACATATATTGCCATAATAAATTGAAGCCCCGTATCTTTATGAAAATGCCTTTATACAAAATTCAATTATAAAAATTTAATATCTG
>JBFHGV010000612.1:0-2799 GCA_041582955.1 Arenibacter sp. | reverse complement strand
TCCATTTTATATTACAGCCTATACTAGGTTTTTGGTTCTTATCAATTTCGGAGCCAGTGAGTAGGGCCTTCATGGCATTCTTTAAGTCATTTCCGGTCACATCTATTCCATTTCCTGGGCGGGAACTGTCAAATTGACCCCTATAAACCAATTTTAGTGTATCATCAAATAAAAAGAAATCCGGAGTGCATGCGGCCTCATAGGCCTTGGCAACCTCCTGTGTTTCATCGTATAGATAAGGAAAGGGATACTTCTGTTCCTCACTTACCAATTTCATTAAGTGGGGGGCGTCCTGTGGATAGTTTTCTACATCATTGCTAGAAATGGCTATAAAGGAAATTCCTTTGGGTTGGTAATCCAAGGCAGTTTGTACAATTGCAGTGTTAAGGTGCTTCACAAAAGGACAATGGTTACAAATGAACATGATCACAGTACCTTTAGAACCCTTTAGTTCCTCAAGATTTTTTTGTTCTTCAGTAGTGGTATCAATTAAGGAGAAGTTGGGAGCTATTGTGCCCAAAGGCAACATATTACTGGGTGTGTTGGCCATGACTTTAGTAGTTTTAATTGCGTCCGTATACAAAGTTATAAGAAATCTAAATTAGTTGTATGTCAATCAAACAATACTTTGGATCCAGCCCAAGAAATTGGTAGAATTGGAAAAATACCGGGTAATTGTGTCCATCGCTGTAATTTGCCATTAGAAGAGACGTTGTCTGTGCAATTTTTGGCGAAAATTATAGGGTGGATATAGGTCGTTCTGGGATATATTCTAATAAAAAGTATAGATTTGAATCTGTAAATGTTTCGAAGTATAAAATTACTAGATAGATGAGTGAACTAATTACTTGGCCCGATTTTTCCAAAGTAGATATGAGAGTAGGTACCATTATAGAAGTACAGGGTTTTCCTGAAGCTAGGAACCCCTCTTACAAATTGGTTATCGATTTTGGTGAAGGAGTAGGGATAAGGAAATCATCGGCACAAATTACCCGTAGGTACACTAAGGAGGATCTTATGGGGAAGCAAATTATAGCGGTAATAAATTTTCCCAAAAAGCAAATTGCCAATTTTATGAGTGAATGTCTTATTCTTGGCGCGGTAGACGGTTCGGACGTCATATTATTGCAGCCAGAGGCTAAGGTGGACAACGGTCTCAAGGTATCTTAGGCCGGGGCAATAATAGTCTTCCAGGGAATAGGAACGCCATGGGTTTTATCTTAATACTGCGCTTATTATTACTGAGTTGTCTATGGTAGGAATTGGTGATAAGGAATAAAAATAGAGCACAACAAACCTTATAGTTCCCTATTAAGAAAATCACAAATAAGAAAGGACCTTAAAATAAAACGGCCCTTAAAACTAAGGACCGTTACTATTTTTTACTAAAAGGGGTAAGCTTAAATATCATCAAAACTTACGTCGGTGAAGCTATCTGTGCCGTTGCTAGACCCGTTTTGGCTTACATCTTCCTTTTTAAAATCTTTTTGGTGACGCTCAGAAATTACCTCTGTACCTTTTTCGTCAATAATATAATTCATCATCTCATCCAAATTGTCCCTAAAGGCGGCAAAGTCTTCCTTATATAAATATATCTTATGTTTTTTATAATGAAAAGAACCATCATCATGGGTGAACTTCTTACTTTCGGTGACCGTTAAATAGTAATCTCCAGCTTTAGTACTTCTTACATCGAAAAAATAAGTTCTCCTACCTGCTCGTAAAACTTTTGAATAAATTTCTTCTTGGTCCATTAAATCTTTATCGCTCATTTCGTTTAGTGTATAGTTAATTTACATAGGTATTTATCTGTCAAAAGTGGAAAAAAAAACCTAATATAACAACATTTTTCTATTTTTCTTTCTCAGAAAGTTGGTGGATATATAGCTCTTTATAATATCCGTCAACCGAATTTAATTCTTCATGTGTTCCTTCCTGTATTAATTCCCCGTCTTCCAAAACCAATATTTTATCCGCGTTCTTGGCCGACGAAACCCTGTGGCTTACTATTAGGGTGGTTTTGTTTTCGGATTCCTTTTTTAGCTGATTCAGGATTTCTTCTTCTGTTTCCGTGTCTACGGCAGATAGACAGTCGTCAAAAAGATAGATTTTGGGATCTTTCAGGAGTGCCCGCGCTATGGAGACCCTTTGTTTTTGTCCCCCGCTCAAGGTGATGCCCCTTTCTCCTAAAACCGTCTCATATTGTTTGCTAAAGCCTAAAATGTTTTGGTGTACAACCGCCTTTTTGGCAACGGCAATAATTTCTTCATCGGTAGAATTTTCCTTTCCAAATTTAATATTGTTTTTGATGGAGTCTGAGAATAAAAAAGCATCCTGGGGAACCGCTCCAATAGATTGGCGCAGACTATTGAGGTTTAACTGTTCTATAGGAGTATTGTCTATCAGGATTTCGCCAGAATCAATATCGTACAATCGGGCAATCAAATCCAATATGGTCGATTTTCCGGACCCGGTTTTCCCCAATATGGCTACAGTTTTTCCTTCCTCAATGGTAAAGGATATATTCTTTAAAGCCGTTATATTGGTATCCTCATAGGTAAAGGTGACGTTTTTAAACTCTATCTTGCCCCTTATTGGGGTGTCTTTATCCACGGTATTGGTTATGCTGGGCTTTTCCTGTAGAAATTGATTGATTCTTTTTTGAGAGGCCTCGGCCCTTTGTACGATAGAGGTAACCCATCCCACCACGGCCACCGGCCAAGTAAGCATGTTCACGTACAAAATAAACTCGGCTATAATCCCAATTGAGGCTATTTCGCCATCTATATATTGTTTGCC
>JBFHGV010000611.1:0-2804 GCA_041582955.1 Arenibacter sp. | reverse complement strand
CGACTTTCAAAAAACAGTTCCTGCCATTGACGTACCATTCCCAAATGGTCATTGTTCAATACCACGATCTTGACCGGAGTTTTGTTCTGAAAGATAGTTCCCAGTTCCTGTATGGTCATCTGGTAACCTCCATCACCTATTATGGCGACTACTTCCCTATCCATGGCGCCCATTTTGGCCCCTATGGCTGCTGGTAAAGCAAAGCCCATAGTTCCCAATCCTCCAGAGGTAACATTACTCTTGGTTTGCTTAAATTTTGCATACCTACAGGCAATCATCTGGTGTTGCCCCACATCGGAAACAATAATGGCTTTCTGACCACTGGCTATATTGATTGCTTCAATCACCTCGGCCATAGTGAGCTTATCCTTGGTAGGGTATACATCATTTTTTATAACCTGATCAAACTCTATCTTGTACTTCTCCTTAAATTCATTGTGCCATGACTCGTGCTTATTGGCATTCACCAATGGCAGCAATAAGGACAGCGTCTCCTTGGCATTTCCTAGAACAGCCACATCCGCCTTAACATTCTTGTTTATTTCGGCCGGATCTATATCAAAGTGGATTATTTTCGCCTGTTTGGCATAGGTATCCAAACTACCGGTTACCCTGTCATCAAAACGCATTCCAATAGCAATGAGTACATCGCATTCATTGGTCAACAAATTGGGACCATAGTTCCCATGCATACCTACCATTCCTACATTCAATGGGTGATCTGTATCCAATGCAGAAAGTCCAAGTATGGTCCAAGCGGCTGGGACACCTGCTTTTTCCACCAAGGCCTTGAGCTGTTCCTCAGCCTCTCCTAAAATAACGCCCTGTCCAAAAACAATTAATGGTTTTTTGGCCGCATTGATCAATTCTGCTGCGATTTCAATGGACTTTAGGTTTGGTTTTGGATATGGATTATAACTCCTTACCCCTTTACAATGTTCGTATGAAAAATCGAACTCCTCAAATTGGGCATTCTTGGTAATATCTACCAAAACTGGGCCTGGCCTACCCGATCTGGCAATGTAAAAAGCCTTGGCCAACACCTTTGGTATGTCCGAAGCTTTTGTAACCTGACAATTCCATTTGGTGACGGGGGTAGAAATCCCAATAATATCGGTTTCCTGAAAAGCATCGGATCCCAATAATTGTCGTGGCACCTGCCCAGTGATACATACCATTGGAGTACTATCTATCTGTGCATCTGCCAAACCGGTTACCAAATTGGTAGCTCCCGGGCCTGAAGTAGCTACGGCTACCCCTACCTGTCCCGTTACCCTGGCATAACCTTGGGCAGCATGGGTTGCCCCCTGCTCATGACGTGTTAAAATGTGGGTAAGCTTATCCTGAAATTTATACAATTCATCATACAAGGGCATAATTGCACCTCCAGGGTATCCATAAATTAAGTCTACACCCTCTGCCAATAGGCAATGAATGATAGCCTCGGCACCACTTATTCTAATTGTGCCCTGCTCTGTTGACCCTGCTTTTTCCTTTTTCAATGTTTCCATAATTTGTAGACCTAATCGGTTAACATACTAAGTATAATACCTTTTATAATTGTTGTGGACTATATTGTTGCCCTCTTCCTATAATTCATCGGTAACACAACCTTGGGAGGCCGATGATACCGTTTTGGCATATTTGTATAGACTTCCTCTTTTTACTTTTAGTGGAGGTTGTACCCAATTTGCCCTACGAGCTTTAAGTTCTTCTTCGGTAAGGTCCACAGAAATACTGTTTTTTTCAGCATCAATGGTAATAATATCCCCATCTTTAATCAAAGCAATGGTCCCCCCATCCTGTGCTTCTGGACAAACGTGGCCAACCACAAAACCATGGGTGCCTCCAGAAAATCTACCATCGGTGATCAGGGCTACATCCTTTCCTAGGCCGGCTCCCATTATGGCCGCGGTAGGCTTCAACATTTCTGGCATTCCAGGACCACCTTTAGGACCTTCATAGCGAATTACCACCACATCACCCTTTTTCACCAAACCTTTCCCTATACCGGTATTGGCCGCAAATTCGTCATCAAAAACCTTTGCCGGACCGGAGAAATGCAATCCCTCCTTGCCCGTAATCTTTGCTACCGCTCCATCTTCGGCCAGGTTACCATATAATATTCTTAAATGGCCAGTTTCCTTAATAGGTGCACTCAATGGCTTTACTATTTCCTGACCTTCAACAAGACCAGGTAGCTCTGCCAAGTTTTCGGCGATGGTCTTCCCGGTTACTGTTAAACAATCACCGTGCAACATACCGTTATCCAACATAAACTTCATAACCGCTGGAGTTCCTCCGGCACGATGAAGATCCTCCATCAAATATTTACCACTTGGTTTTAAATCAGCCAAAAATGGAGTGCTATCACTAATTTTCTGGAAATCATCAAGGGTGAAATCAACCTCCGCTGCTTTGGCAATGGCCAAAAAGTGAAGAACGGCATTGGTAGACCCTCCCAATAACGTTAGCAGTCGCACCGCATTTTCAAAAGACTTCCTTGTAATTATATCACTTGGCTTAATATCATTTTCCAACAAATACCTTAAGGCAAAGCCAGAATTAATGGCATCTTGCTGCTTATCCTTGCCAATGGCAGGGTTGGATGAATTATAAGGCATGGCCATACCCAAAGCTTCAATAGCCGAAGCCATAGTGTTCGCCGTGTACATACCCCCACAAGCTCCTGCTCCCGGACATGCGTTCTGGATTACCCCCTTATAGTCCTCCTCATTCATAGTTCCTGCCACTTTCTCGCCCCAGGCTTCAAAAGCAGAAACAACATCCAATTTTTTATCCTT
>JBFHGV010000610.1:0-2807 GCA_041582955.1 Arenibacter sp. | reverse complement strand
AAGGAGGCCCAAGTAGTGCCATCAGGGACGGGGATTACAAATTGATCGTATTTCTGGATGACTACAAGATGGAACTTTACAACATTAAAGATGATATAAGTGAAAGGAACGATCTGGCTTCGGAATTACCGGAATTAAGGGATCATCTGTACAAAAAACTGTACAAATGGTGGGATGAGGTCGATGCTAAATTCCCAATGGAATTCACAAAAAAAGCACCGACGAATTAAATCAATAATAGCTTAAATAAATAAAATGAAGCAACTAAAACTTATACTTCTATTTTTATTCTTTCTTCCCCTTGCCACTACCCATGCGCAGGAAACCAAAAAGATCAAAGTGGCCTGTATTGGAAACAGCATCACCTTTGGGTATGGAATAAAAGACCGATTAAAGAATGCCTATCCCGAACAATTGGCCCGTATGTTGGGAGATGGGTATGAGGTAAGGAACTTTGGTATTAGTGGCCGTACCCTTTTATCTAAAGGAAACATGCCCTATATAGAAACCCAGGCCTATAAAAATGCCTTGGCCTATAATCCGGATATCGTCATCATAAAGCTGGGAACCAATGACAGTAAGGATTTTAACTGGGTGTACAAGGATGATTTTGAAGCAGATTATCTTAAGCTCCTTGAATCTTTTCAAAAGTTAGACTCCAAACCCAGCATTTATCCATGCCTTGCAGTTCCGGTCTATAAAAAGGGCAGGAAAATAAGTGCAGAGGTCGTAACCAATGAGGTGAATCCTAGAATAAAGGAAATTGCCAAAGAGCAAGGTTTAAAGTTAATAGACCTCTATACGCCTATGTTGGGCAAAGGAAAAATGTTCCCGGACGCTATACATCCCAATGGAGAAGGGGCAGGTGAAATAGCCAAGATTATTTATGAGAATCTAACCGGTAAGGAGGCTGTTTTGGTGGATCAGAATTTCCCCGGAAAAAAGTCGGATTGGAAAGGGTTTACAAAATACAGTTTTGAATTTAACGGAAAGGATGCCTTTGTAATAGAGCCCACCAAACCACTAGCTGGAAAGCCTTGGGTTTGGAGAGCACGATTCCCCGGATGGCATACCGAAATGGACAGTATTTTGGTTTCCGAAGGCTACTACATTGCACACTTGAACACCAATGACCAATTTGGAAGCCCTAAAGCCGTGAAGTCCTGGGATAGGTTTTACAAGTATTTGATAAGATCGCATGACTTTAACAAAAAAGTGGCTTTGGAAGGCGTAAGCAGGGGGGGATTATTTATCTACAATTGGGCAAAAAAGAATCCGGAACTGGTTAGCTGTATATATGCTGAAGCCCCTGTTTGTGATTTTAAAAGTTGGCCCGCTGGATTTGGATCTGGTATAGGGTCTGAAAAGAGCTGGAATATCTTAAAAAAGGAATACGGATTTAAATCGGATGCCGAAGCAAAAAAATATGCCAACAATCCCATAGATAATTTAGATGCCTTGGCAAAGGCAAAAGTTCCCATCCTACATATGATCAGTTTAACCGATTCTGTTGTTCCCTCCGCAGAAAACACCCTACCCTTTGTGAATAAATATCTGGAACTGGGAGGCATAGCAACAGTGGTCACCTGCACGGAAGGCAAGCAAACCCTTCACGGACATCATTTCCCCATTGAAACACCGCGGTTGGGCGCAGATTTTATTAAGTACTACAACACCCCTGAAGCCAAGCCTTTGAAGTCTTCGGCCTATCATAAATTAAGAGGTGGCCTTCAGAACAGTCAGATCAAATTTGAACACGAAAAAAAGGGCAGGGTAGCCTTTTTAGGCGGTTCTATAACCTATAACGGAGGTTGGCGAGATAGCATTACCAATTATTTAAAAAATAGGTTTCCGGACACCCAGTTCGAGTTCATTGCGGCGGGTATACCCTCAACAGGTTCCACACCGGCTGCCTTTAGAATGCAACGCGATCTATTTAAGGATGGGCCAGTAGACCTTCTATTTGAGGAGGCTGCCGTAAACGATGCCACAAATGGCAGAACAGATGAGGAGCAGATAAGGGCCATGGAAGGCATTGTACGTCATGCCCGCAGCCTAAACCCAGCCACAGATATCGTATTCATGCATTTTGTAGATCCCGGTAAAATGAAATTATACCGACAGGGCAGAACGCCAAAGGTGATAAAAAATCATGAAAAGGTGGCCGAGCATTACGGCATACCCTCTATAAATCTCGCACTGGAAGTAACGGAAAGGATTGATGCTGGAGAATTTACATGGAAGGATGATTTTAAAAACCTTCACCCTTCCCCTTTTGGACAAGGGGTCTACGCACGCTCCATGATAGCCCTGCTAGAGAATTCTTGGGTAGGACCAGCTGCCGAAGACGATAAGATTAAAAGCCATAAACTGCCCCAACCGCTAGACGAGTTAAACTATGACAAGGGGGAGCTTATAGATATATCCATGGCCAAAACCAGTGGAGATTGGGAATTGGTCCCCAATTGGAAACCACAAGATGGCAAGGGCACCAGACCTAATTATACAGATGTACCGATGCTTATTGGCGAAAAAACAAACAGTGGGAAAGCCACACTGCACTTTGTTGGCAATACTGTTGGAATTGCTGTAGCAGCCGGACCTGATGCTGGAATTATTGAGTATAGAATTGACAAGGGGAAGTGGAAAAAATTGGACCTGCTAACCAATTGGAGCCGCAGCCTACACCTGCCTTGGTTCTTCACCTTGGCAACTGGCCTAGAAAACAAACCACACAGATTACAGATTAAAATAGCAGAAAAAGAAGACCCAAAAAGAATAGGAAACACCTGTAGGATACGCTATTT
>JBFHGV010000609.1:0-2811 GCA_041582955.1 Arenibacter sp. | reverse complement strand
GCAGTTCAAGGCCAAATTTTAAAAAAATTGGGCAAAAGGGCCCAAAGAGCTGCGGAACGTACCATTGAAAGGCGTGTAGACAAAGAAACAACCGAAAAAACCGACCAAGCGTTGGACAGCATCTTGGAGCCAGGCAGCAAGGGTCCTTCTACCAATCCACAGGTTGGGAATCCCTTACCTCCCGCTGGCCAGGAGAACCCTGGAAATACCACTGGCAATAATGGAGGAACACTTTCCCAAAGTAATGAACAGACCATTGAGGTATACAGTAAGTTTGACTATGTACCGGGTGACAAACTACTGTTCTTTGACGATTTCTCCAATGATTTTATTGGCGACTTCCCATCTAAATGGAACACCAATGGTGGTGGCGAGATAGTGTCAACGAACAGTTCCGAGGGTAAGTGGCTAGAACTAATTTCCGGGTACAGCATTTATTTTATTCCAGACGTCCCTAAACTTCCCGAGGAATACACCATTGAATTTGACATCATGGCCTTGGGTCTGGACAATAAGACCTCCTCCACGGCAACGCTAAGAATAGCCTTGAGTGACGATGACAAATTTAAGAATGGTGCCAATTTTGTACATGCACATATACCCTTCTGCCAATATTCCCCAATAGGCATCACCATGGCCAATCATATTAATAATAAAAGGGAAATATACAGTGTGGTAAAGGCGGATCTTAGGGACGAAATTTTAGCGGGACCCCATATTTCCATTGCCGTAAACAAACAGCGTTTTCGATTGTGGGTCAATGAAGAGAAACATATAGACATCCCCAGGATTGTACCCCAAGGCGCTATATTGAGCACCCTAAAATTTCATATGAACAATTTTAAAGACGGTAAGGAACGTGTATTTATAAGTAATCTTAAGGTGGCCGAAGGTGGCTTGGACCTGCGCAGCAAACTAATCTCTGAAGGAGAGGTGTCTACCAATGGCATACTATTCGATTCGGGTTCGGCCAATATCCAACCCCAATCCATGGGAATCATACGGCAAATTTCCCAAGTTTTACAAGAAGAGAACGGAATGAACTTATTAATTATTGGACATACCGACGCCGATGGTCCAGATGAGGCCAATTTATCCTTGTCCCAAAAACGGGCTGCCGCAGTAAAGGATGCCTTGGTAAAAATATATGGCATTTCGGACAGCCGACTACAGACTCAAGGCAAGGGAGAAAGCGAACCTATAGGGGACAATAATACAGCAGACGGCAAGGCCCAAAACAGAAGGGTCCAATTTGTTAAAATTTAAAAATTAAGCCATGAATAAACTGCCTATATCAAACAAGCTTATTACCCGCCTTTTTATGGCCCTCCTCCTCATCTGCAATTTTGCATTCGCGTTTTCTACCAATGCAACAATTGAACGAAATCCAGAACCTACTACTGATTTAGAACTTGAAATGACGGTAGACAATCCGGTTGCCGAAATAGGCACTGTTGTTAATTTCACGATCGAAATCAGCAACAAAGGGCCTAACAATGCCAACAATATAGAAGTTCTTGCCAATTTGCCTATCGGCTATTCCCTTATTGAATCTACCGTTACCTTAGGAACATATGACAATTTATCCGGAGTTTGGGTTATAAAACAACTGGGTAGCGATGAAAATACTCTACTAATTGTAACAGCAAGGCTATTAAATTACGAATCTTCCCTTTACCTGGCCGAAATAATGATTTGCGATGAAGAAGACCCAGACAGTTCTTTTGGCAATGGGGTAGATACAGATGGTGACGGCAATGTGGTAGATGACCCGGATGATGAGGATGACGGTGATGGGCAAAATATTGAACGCCTTAAAAAAGCCGGTAATAATGACAATGTTGAAAACTCCAAGAAATCATATCGCTCACCAGAGGAAAGTCCTACGGGAATAAGGATGCTATTGACCGACCATAAGAACAGGATACAGACCTATTTTTTTGATCATAACAGTATTGCCATGCGCGTTGAGTTTGATCCAAAGGAAAAACAAAAACCAATGTTTTTTGATAATAATGGTTACGTATATACCGAGGCAAAAAACCAAGGTTACTATAAGACCCCTTTTACCAAAATGATGAAATTCATGAAAAGCATGAATAGTTCCCTTATCAACAACGCGGAAAATAATTACGGAATTGATGTTGGGCCCAACAAATTCCCAGTGCTGGAATGGGCCTTTACCTATTACAAGGAAGCCTTTGAAAACCGGCCAGAGATAACAGAGGAAAAGGTTAGTCACAGAGGGAATGACAATTGCACTAAATTTTTGGTCAATAGTGGAGACAATCGTGGTTCCTTTATCATTTTTGATTCCCAGGATCGATTGCTCACAATAAATACCCACAAACAAGGCTCAGCGGAATACTACTATGAAAATCATTCCGTTACCATTCCACCGTCCCAAGAAGCCCCTGGGTTATTTAATCTTTTTGGAGGATAACTCCTAGAATAATTGTCCTGAAATGTCAAGATTATTGGGTTGGTATGTACATTTATCCTCAAATTTAGGAGAACAACTTTATAGATAAAAGATGCAATAGAACTATTTTACCTTCTCACCTTACCATTCATTAAACAGAGCGGACAGAATGAACTGGAATTACATATAGACTCCTTTATCATTTAATATCCGCGTCAAAAAGTGTTGCAAAATGTTTTAGCAACCGCTGTTTTACTTCCTCTATATCCACTTCTTTTTTGCCCAACTCCACATTCAAGGAAGTAACGGCCTTTCCTTTGATGCCACAGGGGATCATCAAATCAAAATATCCCAAATCGGCATTTACGTTCAAGGCAAATCCATGCATG
>JBFHGV010000608.1:0-2813 GCA_041582955.1 Arenibacter sp. | reverse complement strand
CAGAACAGTAAGGAGTTGTACCCTAATCATCATTTTTTTCAAGAAATTATTTTTCCCAAGTATCTGTCCTAAAGGATGATGCGGGTAGGCCTTCCGTGTTGAACAAACTGCCTGCCTCACAATTCTTAAAGGCATATCTAACCGCTACAGGTTGGGATACTTCGCTAGACCAAACACTAATACTCTTGTCACCATTGATATTTGCTTTGGCGGGATGAAAAACTTTGTCAGCTCCTGCTACCTCAAAACCTGTCAATGGCTTTCCGTAGCTAGAGAGTCCATTCTCCGTATAGTTGAAAGAAAGTTTTACTTTCCCGTCCTTTATCTCTTCTATTTTCTGGTATACGGGACCACTAAAAGCAATTCCGTCTATGTCGTAATCTTGGGAAAGTGCCCAAAGAGCCAATCTATTACCTACCAATTCCTTCTCCCTAGGGTGTATATAGTCGCAGTCCCCAATGTCCATAGTAACTGCCATTCCTGTATTTTCCACGGTTTGCATGGTATTTAACTGCGCCTCCCTAACAAATCCAGCATTGCCATCGTTATAGCCATAGGGGGCAATTTGAACAAAATAAAATGGAAACTTGCCCTCTTGCCAATTTTCCCTCCAGGTGTTGATCATGGTGGGGAACAATTGGCGGTATTCCTTGGCCCGATTTCTATTGGATTCGCCTTGGTACCAAATAGCTCCTTTAATACCATAACCTACCAAGGGGTTGATCATGGCATTGTATAATAGGGTAGGGGTGCGTTGTGGTGCTCCTTTTGGCAGTTTTTTTGGAAGCTCTATAGCACTGAATTCGGAAAGTGACTCCTTTTCCATCCAGGCCTCCACGCTGGAGCCTCCCCAGGAGGTGTGAATCAAACCTATTGGAACATTTAAAAGGGTATTCAACTTTTTTCCAAAAAAGTAAGCAGTGGCACTAAAGTCCCTTACACTTGCAGGAGTGGCCTCTGCCCATTGTCCTTCCACATTTTCCAATGGTTCCAAACTGGCCGCTCTTTTTACGGTAAATAATCGTATCTGACTGTTCTTTGAATGTAAAATGGTCTCCCCACTATTGTTAATTGGTTGATTCTTGAAACCTTTTACGGGCATTTCCATATTGGATTGCCCGGAACACAACCATACTTCACCAATCATAACATTGTTAAAGGTGAGTTCATTGCTTCCCTTAACATTAAGGGTATAGGGTCCGCCATAAGAAGGTGTTTTAATCTTTAATTTCCATTGTCCTTGGGCATTGGTAGATGTAGTGGATTCTTCCCCCCAGCTTCCTGTTATTTTAATTTTGGTGTTTGGTTTATCGGTTCCCCAAATAGAAACATTGCCCTTTTGCTGCAAGACCATATGGTCTCCAAAAAAGGCCGGTAATTGTATTTGTGCAAAGGAAAGCGTAGAGCTAAATAAAATAATGGCAAAAAGAAGGGTTTTTAGTGATTTCATAAATGTTGCTAAGGTTTGTTTAATGCGATTTTTAGTTGAACTTTCCTCTGGAAAAATTCTTAGGAAAGTTTGATTTGATAAATGTAGGAAATTTTTAGGGTTTGGAGTGATGTAGAATTCTTATCAACTTTTCGGACTGTTAGGTGTTGCAGTCCAATTATAATTTAATAAAAAGATATTTGATATGTTTTCAGTCCCTAGGCGTAGATCTAAGGTTGATCCACTGCTATTTTATCGATCAACAATTTAAATTTTTCAGTTCTTTTGTTCCCGATAAGGAAAACAATTTCCTCAATATAATCCTCTGAAAAATTGGGCAGGTCCAATTTCCTGCCCCGATAAGAAGGATACATATCCTTGAGTGAAATTTTGATTTCTTCCCATTCCCTTGAAGTGGGGAAGGTAGTGATGTAAGAATAATAATTGCTGGAATTGTCCTTTACCCTAAATTGATAGTTCTTGCCGTCACCTTTGAGTCGGATGCTAATGTAACTGTTTTTGGCTACTCGAAGCTTATCAAATTGGTACCGGACGGAAGAGAATCCACCATTGTTTTCCAAGGATATTTGGCCCTCAAAGACTCCATATCCATTAGGGCTTAAGGCAAAGCTTCCGACCGACAAGCCGCCCATGACCCCATCATTTACAATTCTCCATTCCTTGATGTTGGAATTTTTATTGAAATCGAAAATAATTTTTGAGGTCATAAGTGTCATAAAAACTAAAGTGACTACAAGAAACTTCATAATTCATACTTAGGTTAATTTACGACAACTTATGCTAAAGACCATGTTTAATAAGGGATTTAAGAATAATATTAATATGGGTTGTATAGCATCATTGTCCTGGCCTTTGCTCATTTTACCTTTAAATTATAGCCTTATACCCAAGGTTATGTTCCAAGTTCCATGGAGATAGTTTTCGCAAGTTTAAGATTGGTTCTTACATTCTAGTATATGGACCGCTCCACTTTGTTTTTTATGGGTGGAATGGTTTGCAGGTATTCAAAAATGGCCCCGGCTTCGGCATCGGTAAGTTGAGGATAGGGCAGCATGGGGTAGGTTAAGGCTTTTTCACCCTTTTTCTGTCCATACTTAAGTGCATTGATAAATTCCTCTTTGGTCCAATTTCCAATTCCCGTTTCCTTGTCCGGTGTAAGGTTGGAGGTGAGCATTACCCGCCCTTGCAGATCCAAAGGTTTATTGCCACCTGCAAAGTACCCTTCACTCAACTCTGGATTTAAAAAATCGTTTGTTTTAAAGTCGGCCGAGTGGCAGGAAAAGCAATCAAGGTTATGGGCCAAATATTTGCCCAATTGCACAGTGTCGTCCCCATTAGGTAAGGGAATGGCCTCTGTTGGCAT
>JBFHGV010000607.1:0-2814 GCA_041582955.1 Arenibacter sp. | reverse complement strand
ACTCCCGGCAAGAGCTCCCCATCACTATCCTTGACCGTACCGTATATTTCTATTTGCTGTTGGGTATCGCTCTTTTGAGGCAGACTCCTTATCTTTTTTTCACCCTTTAACTTCAGGATAATATGCTTGTCCAATACCTCATAGGACACCGGGGTTTCAGAAAAAATAGAGTGTAATATATTTTCTACCTTTTCTTTTTTAACCTGGATAGAAACAATTTTATTGACATCCACATCCTTTAAATTGTATAGGAATTTAAATTCTGTTCGGGATTCAATTTCATCCAGTACTTTTTGAATGGAAACCTTATTCAGGTCCAAGGTAATACGGGTACTTTGCGCATAATTATTGGCCCTAATATTAAACAGGGCTATGAACAGCAACAAGGTGGTTAATTTCATTTTTAAGCTAGATTTTGGAAGGCATAGCAGCCTACCCCTAATTTTAAGAAGGATTTTCATATTTTTGTATTGATTATTTTGATGAGTATTTATTTACTTACTCGAATTTAGCTGGGAGATGTTCGCGCATCTCTCAGTTTTTAATAAGGTTGGATCTTGGTTTTTACTTCATATATTTCTAGTTTATCGTTATTATATTGTTTTCTATGACATAGTTAAACTTATAGCTTCTGTTAAAGGAACTTAAGATTTGCTCCATATTATCATCAATATCAAAACTGGCACTGAAATATTGTTCTTCCAACTCCTTATTGTTGTTTACAATGGATACATTGTAAGTCCTCTCCAATTTTTTTATGATATTTTTAAACTGAGCTCCCCTAAACACTATTCTACCGGTTTTCCAACTGGTATACAACCCTGTATCTACCTCTTCCAGGGAAATACTGCCATTGGCCGGGTCATAAACCCCCTTAAATCCAGGCTTCATTAAAGTGGCCGATTCCGCACGGTAAACCTCCTTGTTATAGAGACCAACCAACCCTTCTACCAAAACCGTAGTAACGTCATTATCCTCTGGGTATGAGGAAAGATTAAACTGGGTACCCAGGACTCGCACCCTCAAGTCCCCTACATTGACAACAAACGGACAAACACTGTCTTTTTCCACCTTAAAATAAGCCTCCCCTTCCAGGCTTACCTCCCTTGCTTTTCCCGGCAAGAAGCTTACCGGATATTTTATGGAAGAACCAGAATTTAGAAATACCGTGCTACCGTCGGCCAATTCCAATTCAAATTGCTTTCCATGGGGGATATTAAGCTGATTATAGACCAGTTCATCCGGTTCCCGTCCACTGCCATAACTAAGGGTATTCCCCGTCTGAATCCCTACCTCATTTCCATTGGCGTCGGTTATCTTGCGCTTACCCTCTTCATCAATGACCATTATGTTGCCATTTTCCAATTGAAGGGTTATCTGATTTGGGTCTACAAACTGCTGTTGTACCGTATCGCCAAAATTTTGATGGTACAGATAGGCCAACCCAAGAACAATCAAAAAAACAGCCACCAGTCTAAATATTACCCTGTTCTTCCTTTTAGGGGCCGGAGCTTCTTTTTTTCTAATTTCACGGATCAAGCGATCTTTCCCTGGCCTATCATCTATCTCATTAAGCCCCGCATTAATAGCATGGTGCAATAAAACATAGTCCTTGAAAAGCTTTTTATTGGAGGGGTCTTTTACCCACTTGCCCAAATCTTTCAATTCTTTTTCGCTTGCCGTATTGGCAAGGTATCTTTGAATACCCTTTTCTATATCGGATGGAATCATTTCGTCTGTTATATATGTTATGACGTAGGCTTTCTGGACCACCCTAGGTTTTTTTAAGAAAATAAATTGATCTTTTTTTTTGCTATAAAAACAAAACGGGAAGGAGTTGCCATATTGGGCAGTGAATTTCACTTTTCCAATAACGGAATAGGCTTGGCCGCAAACAAATTTAAGGTCGGCCCAACAGAAAGGACCCCATTAGAGATTAATGAGCAGAGTCTATTTACCATAGAGCGCAGTACGGTCCCTAAAGTGTGTAGGTACTAATTTTGAACAACTTATTTTCTTGGTCTAGGCTTCCTAACCAGACTATCGGCGGGGTAATTGGCCTTTAAGTAGGCCATCTGGGCTTTGGCCCATGCTATAATTTTCTCCTGCTGTTCTTTGGTAAGATCGGCCTCTGGATGCAAGCCAAAATACGTATAGGACGGTATGGGCATTTCTTGTTCTTCTACCATTTCTACAATTTCTTCAAACTTGTGGTTTTGAACCGCCAAAGGCAGCTTGGTAAAATTTGAAAAGTTTAGATGCCGCTTGCCATCGGTTACATGGTTATTTAACCACCAGGCCACGGGTTGGATATTGGAATACCAAGGGTATTCCGTTGTATTGGAATGACAATCATTACAGGACACCTTCAGCAAATGGCCTACATCTTGGGGAACCTCATATTTGTTGGAGAGCGCATATGTAGTATCATTGGAATCGTTCTTCGCAGGTTTAACAAATTGGATAAGGAGCAGTACAACGCCCAGACCTATTACTATTTTTTTTAGCATAATGAAAATGTATTTGTGTTTGTCACCAAGAAGTTTCCTTATTCCATTGATCGGTTGCCACAACTAATATAAAAAATTATAGGCAGGTATGTAACAAAGAACCTCCAACTAGGCTTTATGTTCCTATATCCAGGAATGGCCCAAGACACATTCCTTTTAATTGCAGCCACCTAAATGTACTCATTGTTTATTCAATACTAAACTTCCCCTAACCTTTTGATTATCTTTTACTAACGCCACAAGGTGATATTTAGTCCTATTTTTGGGGCGACCTGATAAAGGAGACGTTCTTATAATTTGATTT
>JBFHGV010000606.1:0-2826 GCA_041582955.1 Arenibacter sp. | reverse complement strand
CTTAGCATTTGCTTTTTGATATCTCCTTTTTCATAGATTTTCTGTACCAACTCCACATAGAGCTCGGTGAACTGTTTATTTTGAACTAGATCGCCAAACAGGGATTCCTGCCTTATAAAAGCAAGCGGGTCCGTTGTGGTTTGTTGTGCTGCCCGCTGCAATTCGCCGCTCATAGCATCTATAATTTCAAGGGGTTGCCCATTCTTATCAAGCCCCTTATCACTATAGTAGCACCAGGCAGCCAGTACCAAGGTTGCAAATTTAATGCTTCCCTTTCCGGCCAAATTTTCCTGTAGGGTCGGGATTAGAAATTTTGGCAATTTGGCAGAACTTTCCGAACAAATACGGCTAACACTATCCTTTATGTTGGGGTTGGCAAAACGTTCCTGCAAACTGTCCTTGTATTTATTGAGATCTATCCCTTTTACTTCATCCAGTACAGGACTTGCCTCTTCATCCATATATGCCCTTAAATAGGTAACGAAAGTCTCGTCTTCCATACAGGCATTGATGGTTTTATGGCCGTGAATAGCGCCCAGAATACCCAGTACGGAATGGCCCGCATTAAGTAGACGGAGTTTCATTTTCTCATAGGGTTTTACATCGGGTACAAATTGTACCCCCACCTTTTCGAACTCTGGTCGCCCATTCGAAAATTTATCCTCAACCACCCATTGTATAAAAGGCTCACAGGTAACCGGCCACTCATCTTTTATACCTTGGGTATTTTCCAAATATTCTATATCCGATGCACTTGTAACAGGGGTTATCCGGTCTACCATACTATTAGGAAAACTCACCTCCTTTTCTATCCATTCGGCCAGGACCATATTTTGTTTCCTAGCAAATGCCAACAACATCCTACGTGCAACATCCCCATTGTGTTCAATATTATCGCAAGACATGATAGTGAATGCCGCAAGTCCTGCATCACGACGCCTTTTTAAAGCAGCCGTTAAATACCCATATACGGTTTTAGGACTTTCGGGATGTTTCAATTCATGTTGGATATCTGGATTGGCAAAATCAAATTCTCCAGTGGTCGGGTTAAAATTGTAACCGCCTTCCGTAATGGTAAGGGAAACAATTTTTGTGTCCGGATGTGCCATGATATCCAGAACGGCATCGGTCTCATCCACACCCAGTTTAAAATCGATTATGGAACCTATAACCTGTGGCTCTACCGTTCCATCCGGATGCTTTACGATCAAAGTGTAAAGTCCGTCTTGTTTTTTAAGCACATCATGTATTTTTCTATCCCCTTCCCTCAAACCAATTCCGCAAATACTCCACTCATTGGCACCAAACCCTTCCATAAGCTTGTGTGTATAATAGGCTTGGTGGGCCCTATGAAAACCACCTACTCCAATATGGACCATTCCCACTTTTTGTGCCTTGCGATTATAAGTAGGGACAGGAATTAACTTGCCCAACTGAGTCAAATTTTCTTGCTTAAGAAGTATAGTTTGTTTCATTAAAGTTTTGCTTTTTTTGATTTTATGCGCAGCAAGGCCCAATAGGCCGTTACGAAATAAATGATGGTGCAAATAAATGCATATCTATAAAATATTTCCCGATTTTCCAGGTACATATTTTCATCATCACTGCCAAATAATACTACTGAGGCCAGAATCAGGGTAATGATCAGGGCTATGATCGCTATGGTTTTAAGAACCTTGGAAAATATGGAAACGACTACAAGGGGTTTAGCCTCTGTTTTGGCCTGGTGCTCATGAAACTTTGCAATCTCTTGGTTGCGTGCAATTTCCTTTTGTTCAGCTTCCGGATATTTCTCCTTGGCACCATAGCGGGCCGCCAATAAGGTATAAACTAAGATAGTAAAAATCCAAGTGGGAATAAATAGATAGAAGAAGGACATTACATTAAGTGTATTCAATCCAAAACCAAATACCAATCCCAAGCCCCATGAAGCTACCGCGGGAGTACTAAAGGTTAACTGACGATAGGACGACCAATAACGGGTAAACCCAATCCTGGGAAAAATTTGATGTTCAGCAAATACGATGGCCCCCACTGGAACCACCAACAGACCAGCATAGGTAAGTAGCGGAAGGATCTGTGAAAATACAAAAGGAAAACAGGCTATAGCAATGGTTACCAATCCAACAACTATGGTAGTTTTCTTTCTTGAATGGTTAAAGAAAATGGCCTGTGCCGCCAAACCTGCTCGGTAAAGATTGGTAATGGCGGTGGTCCATCCTGCTACAATTACAATGACAAATCCAGACCAACCAAGGGCATAATAGGCAACATCACCTGGATCCAGTTCTACAATTGCCTTCCCCAGAATTACTGCGGTTCCGGCGCCCATGATACCGGCAGCGATCCAAGCCACATAATGCCCGAACATCATTCCGGTACTGGTAGCCAGGCCGTAAGACTTTTTCTTGGCGAAACACAGGAGGGCCATATCAATAAGTCCAAAATGGGTAATGGTATTGGCTGCCCAGGCAAAGCCGATGACTTCTATTAATCCAATGCCCGGTTCCCCATTGCTATCGGTTCCTGTCCATATGGATTGATCGCCCAAACTTATAAAATCGTTCCAACCATTGGGTAGGGTTTTTTCCAAAACGTCCAGGGACAATGCAGGCAAAAGCACCATAGCCCCGCTAGTAAACATGACGAACAACCATGGGGCACATAGGCCCGAAAATTCCGAAACAGCATTAAAGCCATAGAGAGCAATGGATACCACTACGATACCCACGGACAAGACAATTAAAATGAACCACATATTGGTGGGATACCAATTAAGCTGGGCAGGGATATCAAAAGCAAATCTAACTGCAGTAGCGGAAACCG
>JBFHGV010000605.1:0-2831 GCA_041582955.1 Arenibacter sp. | reverse complement strand
GTTTATGTCCAAAAACCGCTTACCCACTCGGTTTATGAATCCAGGTTACTCACCAAGTTGGCCAAAAAACATAAGGTGGCCACACAGATGGGGAATCAAGGGGCCTCTGGGGAAGGGGTGGCCAAAACCTGCGAATTGATCTGGAGCGGTGCCATAGGGGATATAACAAAGGTTGAATCCTTTACCAATAGACCCATATGGCCACAGGGGCAGAACCCTCCAGCACAGGGGCAATGGGTACCCGATACTTTGGACTGGGATTTGTTTACTGGTCCGGCTGAACTTATTCCCTATAACCAGGTGTATCACCCATGGAATTGGAGGGGATGGTGGAATTATGGTACCGGAGCACTTGGTGATATGGCCTGCCATGTACTGCACCCAGTATTTGAAGCCCTAAAACTTGGATCTCCCACTAAAGTACAAGGAAGCTCCTCCTTACTATTGCAAGATTGTGCCCCAACGGCACAATCTGTTCAACTAACCTTTCCAAAAAGAGGGAGGGTTGGGAAGATAAAACTACCGGAGGTGGAGGTGTCTTGGTATGATGGTGGTATTAAGCCCAACTTACCAAGCAACTGGCCAAGTGGCAAAAACCCCAATAAATCCGGAGGAGGTACTTTTTTCTATGGTACAAAAGGAATTATACATGCAGGTTGCTATGGGGTGGAACCGGAAATTTTGGGTGGAGATATGCCCAAAGTGGCAGAGACCGAACGTAGGGTGGAAAAAGAAATGGGCCTTAAATGGAACAAAGGAGCACATGAGATGGATTGGGTAAGGGCCTGTAAGGAAAATGCAGAAAGCAGAAAGCCCTGTACGTCCGATTTTGCTGAGGCGGGACCCTTTAACGAAATGGTGGTCATGGGCGTACTTGCGGTGCGACTCCAAGGTCTTAATAAAATATTGGAATGGGATGGGGAGAATATGCGCTTTACCAACATTGGAAAGAACGAAACCTTGAAGACCGTTGTTAGTGATAATTTTGTGATAAAGGACGGACGTCCAAAATTTCAAAAGGAATGGACAAAACCCTATTCTGCGAACGAGTTTGCAGAAGAATTGGTGAAACATACGTATAGGGACGGATGGAAATTGCCAGACATGCCAGCATAAAAAAAATAGTACAGTGCAATTTATTATATGGAAAGGGAAGGGGTGAAGAAGCTTGTTCCCTTTTTTTTGTGATATTATTTATCAGCCATTAAACCAGAACCAATTTGAAGTTATTCTGTAAACCAATTGTAGAACCATTCCCCTATGTCATTGGGATGCTTCCCCAATTTATGCTTTTCTTTTTTCTGATGGGAGGGAACCTAAAATCCATGGCCCAACAAGGAGACAATAGTAAGGGGACAAAACCCATTAGGCACCAGATTGCCTTACGACATGACAATGACCTAATATTACTTACCGATAGGTATTATACTTCTGGATTATTTTTAACCTATAGGCATCGGTTAAAAAGTGGCATTTTTAATTCGGACAATGAACAGTTGGCCTTTTCCTTAAGGCAGGAAATAATTACCCCTAGGTATCTAAAAACTAAAATCATTGAGCAACTGGATAGGGCCTATGTGGGGTTTATGGCACTCAAGGCAGGATGGTCTCGTGTAATGGACAATAGCTTAATTGAGGCAGATTTCCTCCTAGGTGTTGCAGGAGAGGCTTCGGGCGCAGGTGCATTTCAAAGATGGTACCATGATACGGTGTTGTTTTCCCAATCCCCAACTTGGGTAGGGGAAATGGAGAACAGTGTACATTATAATCTATATACCAATTACCTATATGAGTGGCAATTGGCTCCCAACCCGTTTAGTATATATATGGCACTAAAGCCCCAAATAGCCTTTGGTACCAGGGACATATACCTGCATCCGGAAATGGTAGTGTACTTGGGTAGACGTAATCCCCTGCCTTCTAGCATAGCCCACCACCAAATTGGTTCAAGGGAGCAAGAGATTTTCTGTGCCCTGAGGGCTGGATATCGTTTGGTGGGATATAACGGACTGTTGCAAGGAAATGCCTTGGGCGATGATTCCGTTCTGTTGATGCCCCCTAAAAAGACCGTACTTTTTGCTGGATGCGATTTTCAACATCGCCATGGACAAAATGAGTATTGGGTCGGGGTACGTTATAATACGGCAGAAAGCGATCGGGCCAAATCCCATAAATACGTTATACTTTCCTATACCAGGAACTTTTAAAACTCCTATTTTACAATTAATAGCCCTATCGTATGATGAATGGCCAATTTGAATTACTGAAGATTTAAGGCCAGTTATATATTAACCGTGATTGCAAATATGCTAATACATTTTACCATTCTGGTACATTTGTTATAGGGTGTAAACTTCCTAGTAATGCTAGCCCATAACAGTCAAACAAACCTCGGCCATCACATGCGTTTATAAGCTGCTGATTTTGGGGTATGGATAAGAAAACAGCAATTGGGTAATTCGGTATAGGGATTATACACCGTAGGAAGCGTTTCTTTCTCTGGTGTATAAATAAAATTGGTTACTAGTATCTAGTCCAATGTTTTAATGGTTTTTTCAATTTTAATGGAAAATAAATGGTATATTTAGTAGGCTGTTAATCATGTATATAGAACCTATGTTAAGGGGATTTTATAGGGTGCTAATGAACAGCATTGCCCAATTGCTCCCCGTCACTAAAAAAAAGATAGTATGCCACTTTTCATGGATAGACATTATATAAAAGGGGCCTCATCGGAAGAGGTGGCAAAGGCTCATCATGAGGATATGAAAATCCAGTCTAAGTATCATTGTAAGGCGTTGACCTATTGGCATGACGAAGTTAAGGGAGTG
>JBFHGV010000604.1:0-2831 GCA_041582955.1 Arenibacter sp. | reverse complement strand
CATACCCGGTTGAATTATATAATTTCCAAACGCCAAAATCTTATTAAACAGATGTTATGAGGCTACGTTTCCTGTACTGCTCTAGCATTGTATGTTACGGAGAGGGTATATTTAAGGATCATTCGGTATCATCATTGATTATTTCTTTTATTTAAATCATTGATACTGACTATCATTGCAGCAATCAATAAAATAATGGCTATAATTCCCGACAGGGGGCCACTGGAAAGATTGTTAAAATCTTGTTGGGAAACATTAAAGATCAACAGTAATACTCCAGCAATCATAACAATATAGGCTCCATTTTTTTTTGTCATCTCAGTCAATTTAAGGTAACTTCATATGGTTGGCTATGATCATTGGGTTTTGTAACAACTATATATACTGCTAATAATCAATACGCTAATCTACTTAATATTTATTTGTGGGGGTGTTCCTTAAGCTCGTTGTAGAGCTGCTTCATACTTTCCCTTTTGCCTACATCCTCGGCTATGTCTCGGGTGGTGAACATCATTACCCCAGTTGATTTTCCTGAAAGACCACCCATTAATGCTGTTTCAAATTCCTCTGTGCTAATTATTCCCGGCTCGTTATGGGCTTGGACAATAGGCCATATTTTGGGATGGATCCTACTTCCCGCACTTATTACTGTACTGAACCACTCTATATTTTCCTGTACCCATTGGGGGTCTTTCCCCATTCTTTGGTGATAAACCATGGGGGAAAACACGTCAATGGTATTTTTTAACAGATCGTAATCCAATCCTAAAACCCGTTCCCTGGCCCCATTAAATTCACTGTCGTTCCATGGACAGTGAAAGAGTCCAAGTAAGGCATGGGGGCTTATTTTGGTTATGATACGTTTAAATTCATAGGTCCAATCGTAAATAACTTTACAGCGCCATGTACGCCATGCTGTATCCTGGTTATTCAATATCCATTCAGCCTTTTGAGCGGTAGTACCCTTCGGGATCTTTAGATTGGAATATTTTGAGAAATTATCAAGACAATGATCACAGAAACAGGTTTCGGGCAATATAGGCTCAGGGTCTTCAAACTGGGCATGCCAATGTACATAATCCATCCATACGCCATCCAGATCATATTCCAAAAGTAGTTTGCGCAGTTGGTCTAAACGATATTTTTTAAAACCCGGTTCGGTAGGGCATACCCCCATAAACCAACTGGCGGCCTCAACTCTTTCTCCCTGCTCATTAATGGCCCATGACTCAGGATGGGTTTCAACATAATCCTTTCCATTTAGGGTAGCAAATTCGGCAAAAACTTTAGAACCTTGGGCCCTAGCCTTTTTTATCATCTCCTCACTAATTGAACCGCTGTGGACAAATATGGCGTTGACGCCAAGATCGTTAAGATGATATCCCTTATCCCAAAGCGGCATAGGGTTTCCATATATCCCCCTTATCTCAACGCTCTGTGCAGGATCCCGTTCACAGGAGCTAAGGGGCAGATTGGTCAGGCCAATAAAAAACAAAACATAAAAAAATGGGTACTTCGTTGGGAGTTTCATCCTAATTGGTATTTCCTACTTAAATATACAACTAATTGGCCTTGGAATGGAGTAGGCTGGCATTTCTTGAGGTTAGATCGGGCTTATTGGGGGTAAACAGCTAGACCTATTACACTTTTTGCCTAAATTAATGGAAAAGAACAGGAATTGACTTTAAAGCTTATATCCTACTTAAGACTTGCCAAAGCATTTTGTATTGTACCGCTGTAGATTTTGTAATGGAGAAGTGATTATATTTTCTCAATACATAGTATTAGGGTTGGCGGACTTTTTGGGGATTTGCTGTATAGCATCCCAGTGTTCGCATATTTTTCCGTCTTTATCAAAGCGAAAGAAATCCATGGTAACATATTGGTCATTTTCGGGCCAAATTTGATGGGTGTGCAAGGCCACTAAATCTCCTTCCGCGATACAACGTATAAATTCAATCGATTTTTTTGGATACTCTTTTTGCATTCGCTCAAAATATTCTATAAATCCCTTATGGCCATCTGCTACTGCTGGGTTATGTTGAATGTATTCTTTACCTACATATTTGTCTATCGCCTTTTTGGGGTTGCCCCCATAGGCGGTTTGGTAGAAGGCAATGGCGTTTTTTTTATTCTTTTCCAAGTCCATTTTTATTGGTCTTATTAAGGTTGATCTATTGGCTTAGTTATATTGGTAAATTGATTATTTGGGTTAAGATTTCTTTTTGGCCGACATTTGCATTTCATGGGTATCCCACTGCCTATCGTCACTTATTATTCCGCGTTTCAAATCTTCTTCCAGTTGCTTCTCTTGTTGTTTGATTTCTTCTCTGACTTTAAAAATATACTCTTTACGGCTCTTAGGTTTATCGGACAATCGTCTTAGGCCTTCCTCATCGTACTGAATGAATTTTTGGGACTGTCTGTGAACGGTATATTTTCTGTGACCCATATAGTGTAGAACATCCCCAGCTAGTTTTACCGAGGTTTCCAAGGATTCTCTGTATACATTTTCTATACCCAATTGCAATAGCTCATAGGCGTCATAGCGATTTTTGGCACGGAACATCAGTTTCAGATTGGGAAATTTCTCTTTTAGAAATTTCGCCAAGGGGATAGAAATATTAGGATCATCAATGGCACAAACTAAAATATGGGCATCGGAAATTCCTGCAGACTCCAATAAATCCAATCTAGTGGCATCACCATAGTACACATCAAATCCCATCTTTCGTAGCAGATCAACCCTGTTGGAATCTTGGTCCAAAATAGTGGCCTCCACTCCGGACGCCCTTAAAAACCTACCAACAGTACTTCCAAAATGTCCAAAT
>JBFHGV010000603.1:0-2835 GCA_041582955.1 Arenibacter sp. | reverse complement strand
TACTTTTTTCTTGTCTACCTGTACCATATATACGTCCAAGCCACCATAACCTTCGCGACCTTCGGAAGCGAAAAACAGTGAGGATCCTTCTCCAAAATTGGGGTAAAGGTCATTGTCTTCCGTATTAACTTTTTGTCCTAAATTCATTGCTACCCCAAAGGAGCCATCACTTTTTATATCTGCAACATATATATCGTATTTACCAAAAGTTCCGGGCATGTCAGAGGCAAAAAATAAGCGTTTGCCATCGGGTGAAATAGTTGGGTGAATGGTGGAGGAGTGATTTGGGGCCAGGGCAACCTCTTTTACGTTCTGCCATTTTCCGTTAACCTTATTGGCTTTGAAAATTTTGTGAACCATTTGCTTCTTGGAAAAAAGTCCGTATGTGGGCTTTTTATAAGTTGCCTTACTGAAATAGGCCGTATTGCCATCTGCAGTAACGGTTACGGGAGCGCTGTAGGAAAATTTGGAGTTCTCTTGTGCTCCTTGGTCCAAGTTGTTTTCTATCCCCATGTCT
Source organism: Arenibacter sp. (assembly GCA_041582955.1). GTDB lineage: Bacteria > Bacteroidota > Bacteroidia > Flavobacteriales > Flavobacteriaceae > Arenibacter. The sequence continues at coordinate 2,318 of JBFHGV010000603.1, read as the reverse complement.
TCCAGTGTCAATACTTGGGATGTGTTGGTATTATCTTCTTGTAGGAAGTCCAACTTCTTATAGTTACGCTGGGGTTTATGATTGGCATTTAGTTGTTTTTGGTCATTTTTTAGCTGATAATCGGCTTTAACCTCGGCCACCCAATCTTTTTGCTCAAAGGGCTCAACTAGGTTAGTGGATTTAATTTTGTTTAATGCATAGATGTAGCGTTCCGTATATCCTTGTGAAGTACTCTCATCTGTTGGTAAATCCATGAGTTTATGATACCAAAATACGGCCTCACTATAATTTTCCGCTAAAAAATTGGCATTGCCCAAGTCTTGAAAAATTTCATTGTCCTTAAACCCCATACTATGGAGTTCCTCATAGTATGCCATCCTTTTGGAGGTTAATTGTGAGTTATCGTCAGGGGAGGTTTTGGAGTGCTGTGCCGTAACCAATGAGCAAAATAGCGTAATAATGCATCCAAGGATCCCTTTGTAATTCATGGAACTGTTCATAGTACTGGATATTGGGGTGTTATAGTGGACAAAGTTCTTAAAATGTTTGGGACCAGTTATTATTAAAATTTCATAGGTTTTGGTTTTTTTTCGGAAATTTTAAAGTGAGCTATGGGGTGTAGCCTATAGGGAAATGGCACACTATGTTTTTAGAGTGGCTCAATTAGTATGGCTATCTAGCGGCCTTGGCACTACAGTTGTTTAAAATAAAAAAAAACTGCCTTCATGGCAGCCTTTTTTTAGGTGAGTTGAGGTATATTATTCAATAATACCTGCGCAACTTATTCTTTTCCCTGCGTTTCCACTTGGCTGAGAAACAAAATCATCGGTCCCTTGGTGTACGATAACGCCTTTTCCCATAAGGTCTTTGGTTGGGTCTTCACAGCCCAAGCACCACTCATCCGTTGAAAAGGTTACTGTAGCATTGCCTTCAGAATCAGCAGTAAAATTACCAATATCGCCTCTGTGGTAACCGTCGGCAGCCCCCCATTTACCGTGTTGCGAATGGGTTGGGTTCCAATGCCCCCCTGCAGAGGATCCATCGGAAGCAGAACAATCTGCCTTTTCATGGATATGGATGGCATGTTCCCCTGGTGTTAAACCGCTAAGTGTAGCCACCATCCTCACACTTCCGTTAGTTTCCGTAAAACTAGCAACTCCCTTAACATTGCTATCACTTTTTGGTTCCAGGCTAATTTCTATGGTCTTTTCCTCAACCTCTAGCTGTAATTCTTCCATGGTCTGTTCCACTTCATTTCCTGCTTTTTGTGCTTCCTTTTTAATGTCCTTGCAATTGTAGGATAGGCCCGCCAACATTGCTAAGGCCAAAATATTAATGGGTTTCATATTCGTGTTTTTTTTTGGTGAATAATAAAATTATCAATTATTTGGGCCTTTGTCAACTTCCTAAATTAAATGCGTCATTGTTCATGGGAATTGCGTCAAGAAAATAGGGTGGTAACCAAAAATCCCCCTGCCAAATTTTGATCGGGCAGGGGGACTTTCTTGTTTACAGTTTAATGCACTGTACTATATTTATATAAAACTTGGCAGCAAATGGGCCATGATGCTAAGGTCTAATTTTTTTGAACTAGAACATCGGCTTTTACAGCCACTTCGCTCCAAGTCTTGCTTATTCCGTCTTTTCCGGTATGAAGGGCTTCACAGGCTTTGTTTATGGAGGCTACTGCTCCTAGGGCATTCCAGTTTTCCAAATTCATTACTCCCGTGAAGGAAAAACGGTTATCCCCGGTTTTTTCATATTCCAACGGAATATTTTGGGTGGTTCCATTTAACGTGACCTCAATAGCGTATTGATCTGCTCCAGTAGCTTTGAATTCCCCAGAAATAAATTCTGTGTTCTCCATTGCCCCAAAGAAGAATTCTAAAATTTTGGGATCTCTGGTACCCGTGGCATCATTGGTAAAGAGGCTGCTAACGGGAATACTAAATTTTGTACCCTTCAATGCCTCCATGGGCGTATTGCCTTCATGGGTATTGCTAAAATTTATTTTAGTGAATTTACCCCCTACCGGCAATTTTTCGGTAGTCTTGTAGGCCGTGAAACTTACTACGGTAGAATCCTGTACCAAACTAAATTTTTCTGAGGAAGCCTCAACTTCAGTGACCTGTACGTCTTTTTCCTTTTTGGTATTCTTACAGCTTACTCCTGTAATTAATAGTAAGCCCAAGCAGGCAAAAGCTATTTTTTTCATAATGTGCTATTTAAAATTTTAACGATAAAGTTACACATAATATGTAATGCCTGACAATTATTTGTAATGATTTAATCAATTGTTAGTATCACCATGGTATGCC
>JBFHGV010000602.1:0-2841 GCA_041582955.1 Arenibacter sp. | reverse complement strand
TTAGTTATGCCTTTAACCATGCGGAGGCGCATAGGTCTTTTATGGAAGCTGCCCGGCTAGATCCCAATGCAGCAATGGCTTTTTGGGGGCAGGCATATACCTTGGGTCCCAATATCAATGACCCCTTTCCAGACGATGAACGCAAAAAAAAATCCTATGAGGCCTTAGAAAGAGCCAAAACGTTAACCTCCAAAATATCGGCCAAGGAAGGGGCGCTTATTAACGCTTTAAGCAAGAGGTACAGTAATAACATAACAGCGGATATAGAAGAGTTGAATATGTCCTATATGCGAGCCATGTCCGATGTTGTGAAAAAGTTTCCGGATGATGCCGATATCCAGACCCTTTATGCCGAAGCAATAATGAATACCACGCCTTGGAATTATTGGGACAATAACGGGAATCCGGCGCCCAATACGCTAAAGGGAAAAACTGCCTTGGAAGAGGCTATGCAACTTAATCCAGATCATCCTGGAGCTCACCACTACTACATTCATATGGTAGAACTGCCCAAACCCGAACTTGCAGTTCCCAGTGCGGACCAACTGGCAGCACTTATGCCAGGAGCAGGCCATTTGGTGCATATGCCCTCACACATATATATTCGTGTAGGGCGATATGTAGATGCCGTAAAGACCAATCAGGCAGCCATTTTGGCGGACGAGGATTATATCTCACAATGCTACTCCCAGGGTATGTACCCATTGGGCTATTATCCGCATAACCTACACTTCCTATGGTCTGCTTCCAGCTTGTTGGGTGCCAGTGACACGGCCATAGATGCGGCACAAAAAACCGCAGAAAAAGTACCTATTGGCGAACTTAAGAATCTACCCTTCCTACAAGATTTTGCCTCAACCCCATTACTCGCCTACACCCGGTTTGGGAAATGGAATGAAATTTTGACCATACCCTATCCGGGGGACAACTATAAGCACCTTAAACTAATATGGCACTATGCCCGAGGTATAGCCTTTTTAAGAAAAGACAATATTAAGGAGGCCAGGGAAGAACTGCAAGCCATAGCCCTTATGACAAATGATTCGGAACTGGAAACCCTAATCGCCAACTACACCAATCCAACCTCCAGTATTGCCAAGGTTGCCCATGAGGTTATTGCAGGGGAATTAGCTGCGGCCGAGGGCAATTTTTCTAAATCCTTGGAACACCTAACCAAGGCAGTTTTCTTAGAGGATAATTTAATCTATAGCGAACCAACAGCTTGGCACATACCGGTAAGACAAACTTTGGGTGCAATTCTGTTAAAAGCCCATAAATACAAAGAGGCCGAAAAAGTTTATAGGGAAGATTTAGCGAAACTTCGTCAAAACGGATGGTCCTTAATGGGGCTGTATCACAGCCTAAACGAGCAAGGTAAAATAGAGGAAGCCCAACAGATAAAAGCAGAATTTAATACCGCATGGAAACATGCCGATATACCAATATCAACTTCGGTCTTATAAGAGACCGTCTGGGGACAGAAAATTCTAAAATAAACCGGAAGTAAATCATTTAATCCTTAACATCCCAGAATCAAAGATAGACCCAGAGTTTACCAATGATTTGTTAATTAATAAAATTTCTATAAAATATGTAGTAATAATCTGACGTTAGTTTATTATTTTCGAATAGAAGTAAAACCCCCATAATGAAAATCGCAAACAAACATCCAAAAGAAGCCTTACGTTTAAAGGAGCTACAATCGTATTCCATATTGGACAGCCTTCCCGAAAAAGATTATGACAATCTAACAGCAATCGCTGCAGAGATCTGCGAATCCCCTATCTCCCTGGTCACCTTACTGGATGATAAACGCCAGTGGTTTAAATCGCATCACGGATTATCTGTTTCAGAGACACCCATAGAAGTAAGTTTTTGCTCGCATACTATTGTAGCAGATAAGGATATTCTAATTGTTCAGGATTCCAGATGTGACGATCGCTTTAGCAAGAATCCTTTTGTTACGGCCGATAACGGAATAGTATTTTACGCTGGGGTACCACTGGTTAGTCCCAAAGGGCTCCCCTTGGGAACCATTTGTGTTGCTGACAACAAACCGAAGCAGCTAAGCAATAGTCAGATTACATCCTTAAAGGCCCTTGCCGCCCAGGTTATGAACTTACTTGAACTGCGTAAAAAAAATGAGCTATTAAAAGATTCAATGATAGCCTTAGAGGACAAAAACAAAGAACTGGAACGTTTTGCATACATTGCTGCACACGACCTAAAATCCCCTTTAAACAACATCTCCGCATTGGCTATGTTACTTCAGGACTCCTATAGGGAACAATTGGACGATGACGGGCAAACCATGCTGGGTTATATCAACAGTTCCTCGGAAACCCTCAAAGGACTTGTAGACGGGTTGCTGGAATACAGTAAAAGTGCATCGGTACTTGCAGAAGAAATAACGGAGATAGCCATAAACGATATTAAAGAGGAAATATTAAGCCTTTTTTCCTATGAACATACCTTGGAATTTCAAATCCATTCTAGCTTAAAAAGTATTTTTGCCAATAGGACCGCCATAGATCAAATTTTGATCAATCTAATTGCCAACGCCATTAAATACAGTGATAAGGAAAAGACTAAAATAGCACTCCACCTCTTGGAGGATGATGAATTTTATGAATTTCGTGTCCAGGACAATGGGCCTGGTATAGCCCTGGACGACCAAAAAAAGATATTTGAAATTTTCAAGGTTCTTGAGGGTCAGGATAAGGATGGCAAAAAAGGCCATGGTATAGGATTGGCTACCGTAAAAAAACTGGTAGAGCATCTAGGTGGCACCATCCATGTGCAGTCCAATTTTGGGGAAGGCACTTCCTTTAACTTTAAAAT
>JBFHGV010000601.1:0-2842 GCA_041582955.1 Arenibacter sp. | reverse complement strand
GCAGTAAAGATTATCCTATATCTAAGAATATCCAATGATGTGCAATTGATACGAAGACATTAAAATTTAAATCAAAAACCGAACTGTTTCCCCGTCTACGGCGGGACTAGAGGGAGGACTAAAAACGAGATTCATGTTAAAAAACCATATTAAAATTGCATTTCGAAGTTTAGCAAAAAGAAAGGCCTTTGCACTGATCAATATTGTGGGACTTTCCTTAGGGCTATGGTGTACTTTATTGATCGCCCTGTGGATTTGCGACGAGTTGGATAAAGACGCATTTCACATAAAGGGTAACCAAATTAGTCAGGTAATGACCAATGTTGGCTCCGATGATGGATCTATCAGCACATGGGACGGTACCGGATATCCGGTCGCAGAGGCTTTGATGGATCAACTCCCCGAGATAGAGACTGCTGTACGTAGAACAGGGCCAAGAGGGGGACTCTTAAAAATTGGGGAGAAGTCAATTGAAGCACAACTAATTGGAACCGATATCGGATTTTTCGAACTATTTAGTTTTCCCTTGAAAGAAGGAGAACCCAAAACCTGCTTAAAAGACCTAAAAAGTATCGTTCTATCTGAAGAAATGGTTACTATGTATTTTCCAGATGGGGAAGCTATGGGAAAAACAGTAGATCTAATGCTTTCCGAAATTTCCGAGCCCTATCTGGTTACAGGGATATTCAAGAAAATTCCGCGGCAATCCACTTTAAAATTCGATGCAGTTGTGCCGGTGGACAATTTCTTGCCGATGAACAATAAAAGTTGGGGCAATACATGGGTGAAGACTTATGTACTGCATGGAGAAGGGGCGGACCTTGATCTCCTGGGGAAAAAGTTGCAACATCTTCCTGAAGAAATGGGAGACGATAAATGGCGAACACTCTCATTACAACCCCTTAATGACCGATACCTTTATTCGAAATTTGAAAATGGTCAACCCATTGGTGGTCCAATTGATGATATTTTTCTCTTTGCCATCATTGCCATTTTCACTTTACTCATTGCCTGTTTTAATTTTATAAACCTCACTACGGCCTTGGCCGTTAAGCGTTCCAAGGAGGTAGGGGTCAAAAAAGTCCTTGGCGCAGGGAGGGGCTCATTACTAGTACAATTTTTCACGGAATCGGCAATTCAAGTGGGCATCTCCGTTGTGTTCGCAGTTTTGTTGGCGGCAGTTTCCATGCCTATGTTCAATGCAATTACTGAAAAGGAATTGATAATCGACTTTTCGGACGGTCGAATCTATGGCATTTTAGTGCTTATTTCATTGGCCACAATATTGTTTTCAGGGCTCTATCCTGCTTTTTCACTATCTTCTGTCAACGGGATAAATGCCCTGAACGAAAAACTAAAGGGTAATAAAGGCGAAAATTTTTTAAGGAAAGGCCTGGTCGTATTTCAGTTCTTTCTCTGCATGCTTATGATTACGGGAACCATGGTGATCTACCTGCAGCTTCAATATATAAAGAATAGAAATCTAGGCTTAGATAAGGAGAACATTGTTTATATGCCGATGAACCATGAAACGTATTTAAAATCAAAGACATTTAAGGCCGAGTTGGCAAATTTTTCGGGAATTAAAGAACTGAGTTCTGCTAGTAGTAATTTTATTAATTCTTGGGGTACCACCTCCGATCCGGTTTGGGAAGCACAGAGTCCTGATGATGGGCAACAATGGTTTACCATCCTTACAACTGATTTTGGCCTTATCGAAATGCTGAACATTCCTATTAAGGAGGGCCGGAGTTTTTCTCCTGAATATGCTACTGATACTTTGAATTATTTGGTCAATGAGGAAGCGGTAAAAGCCATGGGGATGAAAGATGCAATTGGGAAATCATTAAGTTTTTGGGGTGATGAAGGCGGGAAAATTGTTGGGGTGGTCAAGAACTTTCACTTTACCTCCCTGCATAACCCTATACAACCAATGATTATTCGTTGTAGGCCCGCAGAACCTGACCTTGTGTATATAAAAACCATGCCCGGGAGAACCAAGGAGGCCATCGCCCATATGGAAAAAGTACACGCCCAATTTAGTAACTTACCATTTGCCTATCATTTCTTGGATGAAACTATTGGGAATGGATACAAGCAAGAGCAAAAAACACAGCAATTAGTAGGTGCCTTTACAGCCTTGGCCATCTTTATTTCCTGTATAGGTCTATTTGGACTTGTAGCTTTCATGGCCAATCAGCGGGTCAAGGAAATTGCCGTTAGAATAGTATTGGGAGCAAGTGTTTTTGGGCTGTTTAACCTGCTTTCAAAAGATTTTTTAAAGCTTGTATGCATAGCCCTTTTAATTGCTGTTCCCGTTGCCTGGTATTATATGAATGAATGGATACAAGGCTTTGCCTATCATATGGCCATTAATTGGTGGCTGTTTGCTTTGGGGGGAATAATGCTATTGGGAGTAGCGCTAATAACAGTAAGTTATGAGACTATCAAGGCCGTTAGAACAGATCCTGCCAAAAGTTTAAGAACGGAGTGATTAAGTAAGCAGTTGCCAGTGAGCAGTGAACAATAGGCAATTAACAATGAATTGGGAGCAGTGGATAGTTAGGAAATAAAATGCATATCATCAATCAAATCAAGCAACGAAAATCATGTTTAAAAACTATCTAAAAATCGCTTGGCGGAGTATCAAAAAAGACAAACTCTTTACGGTAATAAAGATTGGCGGCTTTGCCATGGGTATTGCAGCCTGCCTTTTAATAGCCTTGTTCATTGGTGATGAACTCAGCTATGACCAGCAATACGAAAACAAGGACCGTATTTATCGGGTTGTTTTGCAGGGTTTTATGGATGGTGAAATTAAAAAGAGCGTCCATTTTCAATT
>JBFHGV010000600.1:0-2850 GCA_041582955.1 Arenibacter sp. | reverse complement strand
GCATAGGGGTCACATCTGCTACATCGGTACCCACGTCAAAGGCATCACTGGCCCCCCTGACCATGCTTTTAAAAATTAGTCGCGATTTCACAATTTCGATGTTCGCATTGGGTTGGGAATTAATAAGCGCCTCAAAAGCTTGTCGCCGCTCCAAACTTTCGTTCTCCTCCGTTACAATTATCTCCGCTAGGGAAGTGAGTGTGGTTTTTTCCGAATAAGCATTTAGTTTATGCTCTACCTCTTGCAGACTACCTTCAAATGTCACCAAGTTTCTATGTTTGGGAATGGGAACTAGGTCTACCTTGGAAATGCTATTGTTTTCTACGGTAATCACATTGATTTGCTTACGATCTTCTTTTTCGGAAAAGCTCAGCGGGATTGGAGATCCACAATAATGTATGTTTTGCGCTAGAGAAATAACTTGTGGTTTGTGAATATGGCCAAGGGCCACATAATGGGGAGCTTCCCCAAACATATTGGCGTCCACCCCAGCTTGGTTCCCAATCTGGATATCGCGCTCGCTTTCGGAAAGCTCACTGCCCTGTACATATAAATGCCCCATTACTATAAACACCTCATTGGTATAATACCTACTGTAGTGGGCATTTACGTTTGAAAAATAAGTATGTAGCCCAGATTTTATTTGTTCAATTTTGGTGGCATAACTTTCACCTGCGGCCGACTTGCGAATATCCCTGTCCTTGAGGAAGGGAATGGTGGCCACCACTAATTTTTCGCTATTCTTTTCTACAGTAACAAACATATCGGCCAAATCCTCCGTGGCTCCCCCTGTAACACTGATATCAAATGCTTTTAAGAGTTCTGCAGGTGCATTTAATACCGTAGGGGAATCGTGGTTTCCTCCGGTAAGTATTATTTTACAATCTAGGTTAATTAGGTTTTTTAACAGGTCGTAATACTGCTTATAAGCCGCTTGGGAAGGATTGGCCTGATCAAAAATATCGCCAGACACCAATAAGACATCAATATTTTCAGTTTTGATATATGCAATGAGCCAAGCAAAAAATAACTCTAGATCTTCGCTAAGGTCATATTTATGAAGTTGTTTTCCGATATGCCAGTCGGAAGTATGAAGAATTTTCATGCAGTTGGTTTATTGTGAATTGTAAAATTACAAGAAAATAGTCCAAGGTCTAAAACATCTGGAATATATAGGTAGCTATTTTTCTTTCTATAGTGTTTGTCATTAAAGAACATGATTTTGTACCGCAAACAACACACTCATGGAGGACAATGGATTTTAGCTGTTTACGCCCAAGGACATAATTAAACTTTAGGGTCTTTTTTTTGTTAGTGCCTAAATACTAAAATTTAATAAGTGAATACCCTTCAGATTGATAGATGGTCAACACCGTCATGGCAGATAAGGCCAATTTAATTTCAGGCATTATTTGGGACTTGGAAATACCCGAATAGGCAGCTGATTGGCCACAGATGTACATGTCTACCCCGTGTTCGGATAAGGTCTTGATTAATTGGGTATTAGGATTGTTGATACCATATCTTTTTTTATAGGCTTCATTTGTTAATGCATCCTTGGTAGAATCTCCATGTAAAACAAATGCGAGGGAGATGTTGGATTCCTTGACGCCATGTCTTACATGCATATTAAGATATCTGTGAAGGCTGGAAATAAGGGAGTTTGAAGCCGAGGGATCCTTGGGTTTATAGTCAATATCAAAGATGGTCTTTAATACTGTTTCGGAATTGGGAGCAAAATCTGCATCCTTAATGTTGAAGGTAGCCCCTAACTGGTTAAATACCGGTCCGTATTCAGGTTTTGGACTTTGTCCCAGACAGTTGTTATAGAATAGGCCCAAAAAGGTTATGGCCAATAAGTATTTTTTGATGTTCTGTTTTAGTATCACGAGTTCTTTTTATTAAACGTAGTTGGGCTTTAGAGCTACCAAAGTAATAAATATAAACTGAATTAAGGTGCCATGCAGATCTTTAGTGGTAGTGTGTAAACATCAATAACCTATGTATAAGTTGTGTTTCAGGTATATCCATATTAACGGTTACATCAATTTTTATTAAAGTATTGCTGCAAGGAGAAATTAATAAAGAGATTGCTTTAGGAAAAAAGGTGATTTGGGCGACTCCATTTTATTTTTGCCACAAAAACACTCCCATCACTACCATATTTTTCTACCCCTTCTGGTTGCATCCATTCCGAAACGGTTACCCAAGACTCCTCAGGGGATATATCGGTAACACCAAAATTACCTAATCGGGCACCTCTCTCCGGAACAATAATTTTTTCTGTAGCCCTAATTACACACAACTTTTCAGGGTCTACCTCTGCCATAAAAAGTGGGGCCCTATGGCGAAAAACATGGTCGTTATTTGCCCCTTTTCGAGTATAGACCAAAAATAGTCCTTCACTGTGGGTAAGCCAATGTTGTTGTGTATTGTAACTTCCTAGCTCGGTGCCATCATCAAATTTCCACGTCTGGTATGAATCGTAATGCAATCCATCCTTACTGCGGGCCACAAAACTTTTTTTATCATTTCTTATGGTTAGAAAGAAATCATCCTTAAACTTCGTCAACGAAGGTTCTCCTAAACCACGGGTTTCATCATTTAATTCCAGTTCCGTTCCATGTGATAGATATTTCAGCTTTTTTCCGTCATAGGAACACTTACAAACTGCAACCCTTGAATTTTTTCCTTCCGGCCGAAAATATATTGGGAGTAATATTTCGCCATTTTTTAAATCGTACCGTTGAACACAACCTGCTCCGGCATTATAAAATTTATCCTTGTCCGGCATTTCCAATTTTTGCCAATCACTCCATTCTCCTTTATGCACATCATAAATGGAGTAGG
>JBFHGV010000599.1:0-2863 GCA_041582955.1 Arenibacter sp. | reverse complement strand
TTTTTTTACGGGCGTTTGCGTAGCATTGCCACCGTCCTTCTCTTTCAACATCATATTGATCAGGGTATTTCGCTCTTGGTCTATGGATTGTCTTAATTGTCTGTCCTTTTCCAAATCAAAATAAACGGCCCCATCAATAACCGTCTTTTCAGCCTTGGCATAAATAGATAACGGATGGTCATTCCATAATACCACATCGGCATCCTTGCCTTCCTTGATACTTCCTACACGGTTATCTATATGCAATAATTTAGCAGGGTTTATGGTAACAGTTTTCCAGGCATCCAATTCTGACATCCCCCCGTACTTAACTGTTTTTGCAGCTTCTTGATTTAATCTTCTGGACATTTCGGCATCATCACTGTTGATGGCAACCGTTACACCTTGGCTGTGCATGATAGCAGCGTTGTAAGGAATGGCATCGTTAACCTCATATTTATAGGCCCACCAATCGCTGAAGGTAGATCCTCCAACACCATGTTCGGCCATTTTATCGGCAACCTTGTATCCTTCCAGAATATGGGTAAAGGTATTTACTCTAAACCCGAATTTTTCGGCAACCTTCATCAACATATTTATCTCACTTTGTACATAGGAGTGGCAGCTTATAAAACGTTCCCCGTTTAATATTTCCGCTAGGGTTTCCATCTCCTCGTCAAATCTATAGGGCTGCCCACTTTTTTTCTTGATATCATATTCTTTTGCCCTTTGGAAATAATTGATAAATGTTTGTTCTACCCCCATCCTGGTCTGTGGAAATCTGCTAAAACTATTCCAGTTGGACTGTTTTACATTTTCGCCCAAGGCGAACTTTATAAATTTTGGAGAGTTGTTATAGATCATGTCGTCTGCACTGGCGCCCCATTTTAATTTTAGTATTGCCGATCGTCCACCAATGGGATTGGCAGAACCGTGCAGAAGTTGGGCAGAGGTAACGCCACCTGCCAAATCACGATAAATTCCGATGTGTTTCGGGTCTACAACATCCTCCATTTTTACCTCGGCAGAGGAATTCTGACCGGATTCATTAATGGACAAAGCGGCAATATGCGTATGTTCATCAATAATGCCCGCGGTAAGGTGTTTATCTGTGGCATCCACTATCATGGCCCCACTGGGTTTAAGGTCTTTCCCTATTTTGGCAATTTTACCGTTTTTAACAAGTACGTCTGTATGTTCCAAAATACCTATATCCTCACTGGTCCAAACCGTGGCATTTTTGAAGAGGATGGATTCTTGTTTGGGTTGCTGGGCATAGCCGTAACCAATATTGGGATAAGCAATGGGTAATACTACTGGTTCTTCCTTGGCACTGTCCTTTTCCTTTTCGGAAAATGCTGCGGTCTTTGAGGCATTAAATGTGGATTCCATGCCATTGGGCAGCAAAAGCTTGCCATGAAGATTATCGGAGCCGGAGGATGTCAGTGCTGTTAATCTGAATGCCTGGTCGCCTTCTTTATTATTGAAGGAAAGTGTAAGCCAATTATCCTCATAATTGATTTTGGAAGTCAATTTCTCTTCTCCTTCCTTCACCTCGGCCTTAGGTTTGTCCAATTCTCCGGTAATTGTTAATTGATACATTTTTTTTCCGGCCTCTAAATTGTAATTTCCACGGATATCCCTAAGTTCCTTGTCGCTGAGAATATGCTTCTGGCCCTGCACCCAATTTTCATAGAGAACACTTTCCTTGTCGAAGATGTCCCCGGACGTGATTAAAAAATTAGCCTGACTACCGTTTTGTAAGGAGCCGATTATATTGGATTTGCCCAGGATTTGTGCGGGAATTGTGGTAAGTGCCTCCAAGGCCTTTGTTTTTGATAAGCCATACTCTATAGCCTTTAATAGATTTTTTCTGAATGTGGCCGTGGATTTTTGATCGTGAAGTGTAAGGCCAAAAGTAATGTTGTTTTCTTCAAGGACTTTAGGGTTTGTGGGTGCCTGGTTCCAAAAGCGCATATCTTCCAGACTAATGTAATCAGCCAAATACGGGTCGGAAACGTCATAGGGATCCGGGAAATTAATAGGAACGATCAAGGTGGCGTTGGTGGCCTTAATTTCCGATATGCTTTCAAATTCATTCCCCCCTGCAAGTATGGTATAATTGATATTGAACATATCCCCAATCTTATCGGCCCTTAAAACATTGTCTTTGTCCTTGGCTTCAAATATCTGAACCAGACCTTTATTGGCGTTCAGAGCCTCTAAGGAAAGATCCTTGGTGGATATATTTCCCTGAGCGTACCAATCTGCATCAAAGTACATTTGCCTCAATAATGCTAGGGTGCCCATCAAGGAAGTGGGATAGGCCTGCCGTTTGGCAATGCTTTTGGTCAATGAAAAGTATTGTGCCGATTTATCGGCCAATACCCTATCAGAATCACTGCCAATATCGTTCAATGATATCAAGGCACCGTTTCCACGGGCAATTCCATCATGGATATGGGTATTTACTACCCCAAAACCTGCTTCCCGTAATTCTTTTGCCTTTTTACTGTCATAGTTAAATCTGGAAATTGCATCGTTTTCTGGCATTATATGGTCGTTCCAATAAAAGCCTTCCCTTGTGGGTTCATATTGTGCGGAGCGCCCCCCGGAAGCTGCTGCCTTGGGTTTGTCTACCCCAAAATCGGAATAGATATCAATGAATGAAGGATATATGGATTTTCCATTTAGATCGATCAATACTGTGTTTTTGGGAAGTTGTACGGTTTTCCCTGCTTCTATTACTTTTCCCTTTTGAATAAGTAAGGTGCCCTTGTCCAATACTTTGGTTGGGGTTATATGGATCTTGGCATTGATGAATGCAGTGTAATTGTTGTTTTCTGACTTAACACCATCATTTTTTGGAAAGTAGTCTTGGGCA
>JBFHGV010000598.1:0-2867 GCA_041582955.1 Arenibacter sp. | reverse complement strand
GATGGAAGTTTTATTATAGATCGGGTTACCGTGAGTGATCCTTTGGAAAATGAGGTCCTGGTAAAGATGAAAGCGGCCGGACTTTGCCATACCGACTTTGATTCCCTTAATTGGGGAAAGCCGGTTCTTATGGGTCACGAAGGTGCCGGTATAGTAGAGAAAGTTGGGGCAGCTGTAAAAAACCTAAAGAAGGGAGATCAGGTAATTTTGAATTGGGCAACCCCATGTATGACCTGTTTCCAATGTCAGGAAGGCAATCAGCATATCTGCGAGAACAACTCCCCGGTTGTAGCAGGTGGAAATGGCTATACCCCCGGGCATGCCCATTTGGAAGGTACCCATTGGCAAAACAAACCAATTGAGCGTTCCTTTAATCTGGGGACCCTAAGTGAGTATGCCTTGGTAAAAGAATCCGCTTTGGTAAAGGTAGATCAGGACAATCTCAATTTTTCCGCAGCAAGTATTATCAGTTGCGGAGTAATGACCGGTTACGGATCTGTAGTCAATGCCGCCCAACTCAAAGCCGGTAGTTCGGTGGTCGTTTTAGGCTGCGGAGGTGTTGGCCTGAATGTCATCAATGCCAGTGAAATTTCTGGGGCAGGGAGAATTGTGGCGGTAGATATTAATCCGAAGAAATTGGAATTGGCCAAGCAATTTGGAGCCACGGATGTTATTTTAGCAGATAGGACCGATTCCGATTTATCCCAAGTTGCCATAAAGGTAAAGCAGCTTTTTGGTGGACGGGGAGCGGACTACGCCTTTGAATGTACTGCAATTCCGGCTTTGGGTGCAGCTCCCTTGGCGATGATCAGGAACGCAGGAACCGCGGTTCAGGTAAGCGGCATTGAAGAGAAAATTACAGTAGATATGAGGTTGTTTGAATGGGATAAGATTTATATCAATCCCCTTTATGGAAAATGTAGGCCTGGGATTGATTTTCCAAAATTGATGCAACTTTATAGAAAAGGGGACCTAAAATTGGATGAAATGATAACCCGCGAATATCAACTTGAAAATTTACAACAAGCTTTGGACGATATGCTTCAAGGAAAGAATGCCAAAGGAGTTATTGTTTTCAATTAAAGGAATCCATGAGCAGTTTTAGAACAATTGAACTTTCGGACAAGGCCTACGAAAATGCAGGCCTTCGGTTTCTAACCGTTAAAACCAAGAACCTAAAGGGTAGGGGAGATATCTGCCTTTATATCCCAAAGGAAGCGGAAACGCTGACCGATCTTCCCATTTATATCTTATTGCACGGGGTGTATGGCAGTTCTTGGGCATGGGCCATGAAGGGTGGAGCCCATATCTGCGCCAAACGATTAATGGATAAGGGCGATATTCGTCCCGCCATTATTGCCATGCCTTCGGACGGACTGTGGGGCGATGGTTCCGGCTATTTATCACATAATGAAAAAGACTTTGCCCAATGGATCGTTTCCGATGTTCCGAATGCCATAACGGAGAACTTGGATGCTGCCAGTGACAAATCGCTATTGTGTATATGCGGACTCTCCATGGGTGGCTATGGGGCAATGATGTTGGGAGCCAAATATCCCAGTAAGTTCAAGGCCATTTCGGCACATAGCGCCATTACCAAATTTGAACAAATGGCCCAATTTGTAGAGGAACCACTGGAACAATATGGTATTTTGGATTCTGAGAAAAACGTCATCGATATTATTCGTAAACAAACAGCTGATCTGCCTGCCCTTCGGTTCGACTGTGGGGTAAAAGACAATCTATTGGAAGCCAATAGAACATTGCACCAGGAGCTTTCAGCCCTCAATATACCCCATGTTTATGAAGAATTTGAAGGTGGACATGAATGGTCCTATTGGCAAAAGCATGTGGAACAATCATTAATGTTTTTTGACCAACAGATGGTTTAGAGTATGTGGCTATCTTTATCTTGGACTGTTGACCGAATCATTGACAAAACACTTTGAATATGTTCCCTTTAAAAATACCGGATTCTTTGCCGATAAGGATGTACGTAATATGGTAGCCATTAAATTAGATCAGGGCCAATTAATATTTATTGCCAATAACAATGATCGTCAGGATTTGTTTAAGGTAGATAATCAGAAAAAATAATTAATGTTTTTTAATAAAATACGGACTTATAATAGTATCCCATTATTTTTTGGACTGGTTTTTTCCCTTTGGGTACAAGCCCAAAAATCAGCTGTAGATACTACAAATAGTGACCTGGGCACTATTCTTGCCAAGGCCAAGGAAATAAGATATCAAAATCCTGATAGGGCCGTGGGCTTATTACAGGAAGTACATGACCAAGCCTTGGTTTCTGGAGATACTTTGTTGGCTGTCAACGCCTTATTGGAGATGCCCTATATTTATGGTCAGCAGGTTAACTATGCCAAATCTTATGATACCTTATGGCATGCCCTATTCTTGGCCGATGACATAGAAAATGAAGTGCTAAGGGCTACAATATATAGTCATTTGGGCAGACTTTCCAGCTTTTTCAAAAGAAAGGACGAGGCCTTCGATTATTTGAATACCTCATTAAAAATAAAAAAGAATCTTGTTGAAAAAGGCATTCTTGAGAAATCCACTTTGGTCGAAGATTATTATTTGATCTGTGCTACGTACAGGGAATTGAATGACCCAAAAATGGGGAAAATATATTTGGACAGTTGCAATACCGTTATTAAAGATGGTGTACTGCCTTCCTCGAAAATACACTATTTGGATTTTGAAAGGGCATTTGTACTTTTCAAAGAGGATAAAAATACCGAGGCCCTTGCAATTATGCGCAACATAGAGCCATGGTTTATAGAAAATAGACCCTCCTATTTGGTACTTGTCTATACCTATTGGGGAGACATACTATCTGCCTTGGG
>JBFHGV010000597.1:0-2869 GCA_041582955.1 Arenibacter sp. | reverse complement strand
TTTGCCACAACCCGTTCCACCTGCTATTCCAATAACCAACATGTATTTCTAATTTGTTTCAAAAATAACAATTTGATAGCAAACCAACGCGAATAAAATAGAGCAGAGGACAATAAACCGGTGAACTTTTCATCCCCTTAAATCGTATAGATATAAAAGGAAATGGCATCAAAGGGCAATTTCTGTTTGTTGGGGAGGATTTTTTAAGGACATTATTGTGAAATTTAACAGTAATTGTCCGAAAATAAAAGAATTAGCGTTATATTATTTAGGGATTATTTTTTTAGAATGGGCTTAAAAATTAACATTTTTCCAATACCAATATCAGATATCTTTGGTGTAAATTATTGATAAAGATACAAGGGCGTTTATAACTTATTCACTAACTATATTATTATACTTTTAATACAATGGGCAAGACTTTTTTTCAGTTGAAATGGCGCATGCGTATAGTGTTGTGCGTTTTGGTGTTTTCTAATTTGGCTTGGGGCCAAAAGGATTTGCCCATGAATTTGGGCGATGGCAATTTTATGCCATTGCGTAGTTTGGTGAGTAATGCCCTTCAGGAAAGTTTGGAAAGGGAGCTGGCGTCCAATCCTAATTGGAAGTCCTTGATGAACAATAAAAAGATGGCGGTAGGCATTGTAGACCTCTCCAATCCCAAGAAAGTTAAATACGCGAGTATTAATGGTGACCATATGATGTATGCGGCCAGTTTGCCCAAGATAGCCATATTGTTGTCTTCCATGGAGGCCATTGAAAAGGGACAGCTAAAGGAAACCCCGGAGGTAAAGAGGGATATGCGCTTAATGATCAGCAAGTCGGACAATTCTGCTTCTACCAGAATGATCGATAGATTGGGGTATGAAAGGATACAGTCCGTAATGACCGATCCCAAATACAAGTTGTACGATGAAGACTATGGAGGGGGACTATGGGTAGGGAAGCGTTATGGCGGCGGTGGCGATACCAACAGGGAGCCCTTAAAGAATCTGTCCCATGCCGCAACCGTAGATCAGGTATGTAGGTATTATTACCTTTTGGCCAACGGGAAATTGGTTACCAAAGGCCGGTCCAAGCAAATGTTGGATATTATGGGCGACCCGGAACTGCACCATAAATTTGTCAACACCTTGGATAATATTGCACCAGATGCCCGACTCTACAGAAAATCGGGTTCATGGAGAACATTTCATTCCGACTCTATTTTGGTATGGGGCAATAACCCAAACCGTCGCTATATCCTGGTGGCCCTGATAGATGATGCCGGAGGGGAACAAATTATACGCGACTTGGTAAAGCCAATAGAAAAGGTGTTGAAGACAGAACGGCTAAACTTGGCCTCCAATTAATTAGATTGATTAAAATTTCTGTTTATTTTTGAGATAGAGCTTGCATCACCTAACCTTGTATGAGGTACTATAAAATGCATATAATTTGGACCACCTAGTAGTATTGGTTTAGACTTACTTGCTAAAGGCATTTGATTTAAGGGAGGAAGAATTGACCAAAACCTTTCTACTCCAACTAAATATATTCCTGATTATTACGGTTTTATTAATTGTAAAACCTACCATAAATTCCTTATTCCTATCAGAACTGACCTCCGATGCACTTCCGTTAGGGTAGGTACTAACCGCTATAATGGCCGTTGTAGGCTCTTTTTTTTATGACAAGGCCTTGGAAAAGTACCCGTTAAACGTCATTGTAGACCGTAGTTTGATTGGATCCGTAATTTCCTTGATCTTCTTTGCCTTGGCTCTAAACTTTAATTTGGGGTATGGCTTGGCGTTGTACGTGCCTTATGTATGGGTGGCAATTTTTGGGCTGCTAACGGCATCACAGTTTTGGGTAATGGCCAACCTGGTGTATAATGTGAGGGAAGCCAAACGCGTATTTGGGTTTATTGGGGCAGGCGCAATTGCCGGGGGGATATTTGGTGGTTATTTAACCTCTCTGCTCACAAATATCCTGAACTCCGAAGATTTGTTGTTTGTGGCCGCAGCCTTGTTGATGTGCTGTTTGCCCATTACCCGCTATATATGGAAAAATGAGGTGCTGAAACTTAATCCCTTTCAGGTGTCCAACCGTACCGGTCCCAAGGCCGAATCTCCCTTTAAGCTCATTAAACAATCCAAACTGCTTAGTTTAATCGCAGTGGTAATAGGAATAAGTGTACTCATAGCCAAGTTGGTAGATTATCAATATAGTGATTATGCCTCCAGATTTATACGGGATCAGGACGAATTAACGTCCTTTTTTGGATTTTGGTTTTCTACATTAAGTGTTATTTCCCTGCTTATCCAGCTATTTCTTACCAAGCGAATTGTGGGGACCTTTGGTGTTGGGAAATCCCTGTTGTGGTTGCCCTCGGGAATTTTGTTAGGCTCTTTTCTGCTATTGGTAATACCGCAGCTCTGGGTGGTGGTGTTCATTAAAATTGTGGACGGCAGCTTAAAGCAATCTGTAAACAAGGCGGCAACAGAACTGCTTTCAATACCTATTCCTATTGAAATAAAGAAAAAGACCAAGACTTTTACCGATGTAGTGGTGGATAGCATAGCTACTGGTATGGCCGGTTTTATTCTTATTTTCTTTATAAACGGACTGGAAATTTCATCTACCTATATCAGCGTTATTATAATACTGCTCATTTTGATATGGCTGTATTTTATTTATCACCTTAGAAATGAGTATATAATTTCCTTTAAGAGTTTGTTGGAGCCTACTATCCCTAGAAAAGAAAAGAACAGCAAAACCGAGATAAAGGTCACTTCTATTGTAGAAACAGTGATCAAGGTGTTTGAAACGGGAAATGAAAACCAGCTTTTGCACATGTTGCGAAAAACTTTGGAAGTAAAGGATGAGC
>JBFHGV010000596.1:0-2875 GCA_041582955.1 Arenibacter sp. | reverse complement strand
GTCCCGTAGTGAACGATAACAATGAACTGGTGGGGATTATCTCTGAGGGCGATTGCATTAAGCATATAAGTGAAAATAGGTATCACAACCTGCCGAGCTCAAATTTGAACGTGGAGGGGCATATGATTAAGAATGTGGAGACCATAGATGGAAATATGAATATCTTTGATGCGGCCAACAAGTTTTTGAACGAAAAGAGAAGGCGTTTCCCTATTGTGGAAAATGGTAAGCTGGTAGGTCAAATTTCGCAGAAGGATATTCTTAAAGCTACCTTACAGCTTAAATCGCAGAATTGGTAAAGGCTTTTGCCTGCTCTGGCTCTGGGCTTCCGGTTATTCCAACAAGTTAGTTTGTTTTTTTGCCAGCGGACAATGAAATATATCCCGATAAGTTTAAATTATATACAAAAAACCGTCCCCAAAAGGCTCTGTTTGCTAGAGAGTCTTTTGGGGACGGTTGCTTTTGATGTTTATTTGGCATTAAGCCGGACTATTGGGCAATACCGGTAATTTCCAAATCGAAGACTAGTTTTGAGTTGGGGGGAATTGGGCCATATCCGGATTCTCCATAGCCCAAATGGGACGGGATAAACAAACGTACCTTGTCACCAACCTTCATCTCCATAAGGCCTTCTTTAAAGCCAGGGATGATTCTGGCCTCCGGACTATAATCCATAGGAACAGCTTCGTAGCCACGACCTTGTTTTCTGGCCTCGCTATACGCTCCGTATTTCTTGGCGATATCTTCATAATTGCTATCAAAAAGAGATCCATCCGATAAATAACCGGCGTAAAGTACATTTACTTTTTGGCCTACCTTTGGTTGTTCTCCTTCCCCTTCTTTTAATCGAAGGATTTTTAATCCTGAAGGAAGCTCTGTAGCGGTATCTTCTTGGGAGGAAATTTCAGCAACAAAATCGGTTTTCATTTTTTCCATAGCCTTGGTTCGTTCTTCTTCTTCGGCAAAATAATCGCTCATTATCTGAACCGCATCAAATTTCCTGGCTTCTTTCCCATTTCTTATGATGTCTACCTTATTCATTACTACGTCCTCAACAGGTCTATCGCCTTCTGCAGTTTCAACATTTGCTATACTGTCCACTACGTCCATTCCAAGTACCACTTCACCAAAAACGGTATGTCTTCCATCTAGGAATGGTGTTTCCTTGTGGGTAATAAAAAATTGGCTTCCATTGGTGGTAGGTCCGGCATTGGCCATGGACAAGATACCAGCTTTATGGTGGGTAAGGGAGTCATGGAATTCATCCTTGAATTTGTATCCTGGGTTACCACTTCCTGTACCACTAGGGTCTCCTCCTTGAATCATAAAATCTTTAATGACTCTATGGAAGATTATGCCGTCATAGTATTTTTTTTCTTTTAGGCTGTCGCTTACAAAAGGGTTTTTGCCTTCGGCAAGGGAGACAAAATTGGCTACGGTCAAAGGTGTTTTTTTGTACTCCAGTTTTAGAACGATATCACCTTTGGTGGTATTGATATCTGCAAAAATACCATCGCCCAAATCGGCATGTTTGCCAGACTTGCAGCTAGAAAAAGCTATTGATATGACGGCGAATAATACATAAATTTTCTTCATTGTACTTAAGTTTAATTTTGATTGTTTTCTTGTTGTTTATCGATCTTTAATAAGGTAATTGTAGATTTAATGGGCACATTGATCCCTATTCTATCATCGTCGCCATGATAGCCGAATGCCAAGGAAGAAGGATATAAAAAGGTAGCGGTTTCATTCTCTTTTAATAGTTTTACGCTGTTGCGCAAACCGGGGAATAGATTTTGTTTGTCTACCTTATAGGTTATAATGCCAATATCTTCCTTAGAATAAATAGTGTCGTTATTGAAGGTCATTATGTTGTACTGTAGTGTTACCAGGTCATCAGTCTGTGGATGGTAATCTGCTTCCTTGTTTCGTATTATATAATGGTACCAAGAGCCCACACCACTGTGAAAATACTCGTTAAGGGAGTCTTTTTTTATGATGTCCAACATCAGCTGTTCTTCCTGGGCCAAGAGCTCTTTATTGCGTTCTACGGATTTCTTTAGAACACTTCCTGTTTTTACCTCAATTGGTCTTCTTGGTTGTGGTTCGCCACAACCTATCAATACAACGGTAAGGGTAAAGAATAAAAGTTGTTTCATGCCTTTAAGTGGTCTTTATAATTGGCAAGAAGTGATTTGAACAATGCAACCGTTTCCTCCATGGAAAGTTCACTTCTCCCTCCTGCCGCATTGGTGTGTCCGCCTCCATTAAAATGGGCTCTGGCAAATTCATTAACAGAAAAATCCCCCTCCGATCTAAAGGAAATTTTAATAATGCCCTCTTCCCTGTTTTCTATAAAAATGACAGCAAAAACAATTCCGTCCAAGGTAAGGCCATAATTTACAAATCCTTCTGTGTCGCCTTTTTTGTATTGGTAGGTGTCCAGTTCCTCTTGTGATAAGGTAATGTAGGCGGTAGCAAAATCCTCCAAGATAACCATGTTCTTTAGCGCACAGCCCAATAAATGTAATCTACTGGGGGTGTTGGTGTCATAAACCTTATTGTGGGCCGTGGTGTTTTTTGCCCCTTTTTCAATTAATTGGGCCACAACCTTATGAGTGCGGCTAGTTGTAGAGGCATACTTAAAAGATCCGGTATCGGTCATGATTCCCGTGTATAGGGAAATGGCAAGGTCTGGTGTAATAAGATCCGTGCCATTTAGGCCTTCTATGACATTGTACACCATTTCACAGGTAGAGCTCATGCTTACGTCAGAGTAGGTAATTTGGGCATAATCGGCAGGTTCCTGATGGTGATCTATCATTACAAATTTAGCCTTGGCTTCTTCCAATAGGGGTTGTAGCTGCCCAATGCG
>JBFHGV010000595.1:0-2876 GCA_041582955.1 Arenibacter sp. | reverse complement strand
ATCGTGGTATACGTTTCGGTTTATATGATAATGAATCTGAAAATTTGACCAGTGAGTCAGGAAAAACCGAACGTTTTAATGATATATCATATCTTATTAAGGACCTGCATGCAGATTTTTACAGATCAGATGCAACTGCCGGGCCGGTACTGGCTGGTACTTTTGGCAAGGATCAGCGCGCTCGGTATAAAGAAGATGTCTCTTATTGGTCTATTAAAGGGTTTTATGAAGTAATAGATAGCCTTCATAGCGCTATACCAGGATTTTTGTGGGAAAATTGTTCTTCAGGAGGTGGTTTAAAGGACTTTGGGGCAGTAAAACGCGCAGCACGTGTCCAAAACCTGGATGTCTATTGGCCTATAGAGGCAAGACGTGCCTTTTATGATGCATCTTATGTTTTTCCTCCAATGCAACTTGCTTCGGTAGTAGGATCATGGGCCGTATGGTACGCCGAGGGTTCTGTTTATGAATTTCGTTCCTCTTCCATGGGAGCGGCCTATTGGCACCCTGATGCTCCTAACGGTGGTAATGGTGGCCCTATATGGACTTTGGAACAAAAAGGGGCAATACAGAAAGCAGTAGCTACTTACAAGGAAAAACTTAGGCCACTTATCCGCTCAGCAGATCTATATCATATATTTCCAAGACCAGACGGGGTGAATTGGGATGGAATTGAATATTTTGATCCGACCACCAACAAAGGCGTGGTTTATATGTTTAAACCAACTCCGTCTTCTCCTACCTATACTGTGAAACTAAAAGGGCTTAATCCCGATGATAGTTATGTGCTTACATTTGAGGATAACACTAATAAGACAAAAGTTTTGAAAGGCAAGGAGCTTATGATAAAAGGGATTACTGTTACTCTTGAAGGCGAATTGATATCCGAATTAATGTTTATTGAGAAACACCAATAATAATGAATCTGTTTTTGGAACGTAGTTTCTAATAGGATTATAATAGGTTAAAAGTTAGGGCCTAAAAAGCCAAGCTGGTTAAATGATATTCAAAAATCGAGACCAAATAACTTAATCAAGGATACGAAAATGAGAACTATGGGATTATATTTAAGACTCATTAACGGGTTAACAAAGGCTGCTTTAATACTCATTTTTTCGTTATCATATTCCCAAAAAGGCGATTTAGATGTTCATTTTGCAATTACCGAAAATTCAATAATCACACCTTGTAATGTGAGGATTTATAATGAAGCCGGAACTTACCTTTTCCCTGATGCTACTTATGACTGGAACGCTTTTTTTGGCACAAAGTATCCGGATTATCCCTCCAATGGCGAATTCACAATAGCCCTTTCACCAGGGAAATACAGATTTGAAATAGATAGGGGACCTGAATATAATTACGTAAGAGGAGAATTTGAGGTCACCGACAAAGATCTTTACGTACGCCCGGAATTAAGAAGAATGGTGCACCTTAAGAAAATGAATTGGTGGTCTGGAGAAATGCACATCCACAGAAAGCAGGAACATATCGAAAGATTGATGTTATCCGGGGATCTTCATATTGCACCGGTCATTACCTCATGGAATGATCATTATAACACATTGGCCGATTCGGTCTACAAAAATACAACTATAGAATTCGCAAATGATCACTATTATAGGCCTGGTGGGTCAGAGGATGAGCGCAATGGTGGAGCTATTCTGGTTCTAAACACAGCACATCCCGTGGATTTCACGAAAAACAAAAAGGGTGAATATCCTCCGCTAGCCAGTTCCATAGAGAAGGTGAAAAACGAGTTTCAAAATAAATATTGGATTGACATAGAAAAACCATTTT
Organism: Arenibacter sp.; assembly: GCA_041582955.1. GTDB lineage: Bacteria > Bacteroidota > Bacteroidia > Flavobacteriales > Flavobacteriaceae > Arenibacter. Next base: position 1,076 of record JBFHGV010000595.1, on the reverse strand, counting down.
GGTGGGATGTTCCCATTCTCTTGGCAACACAAAGAATCAACTCCATTGAGGTAGCCCACAATCATATGAACCGTGACGGCATTTTTGAAGGGGAGGGGTTGGGAAAAGCAAGGGATATTAAAAAGTATCCGGGTGCCAGAGGTAATGGGTATTGGACACAGGAATTATACTATAAAATATTGAATACAGGATTAAGAATTGCTCCCTCCGCAGGAAGTGCATCTGGAGTGTTGTTGAACCCGGTGGGCTATAACAGGATTTATGCCTTGGTAGAAAATGACTTTAATTATGATAACTGGTTTCAACAGGTTAATGAAGGAAGGACTTTCATAACCAATGGGCCATTAATTATATGTAGCGCCAATGGAAAATATCCTGGCGAGGTCTTTAAGGGAAATGAAACTATTGACATAATAATAAGCACAAAAATTTTCAGTCGGGATTCACTTGAGGTGGTAGAAATAATTAAAAACGGGGAAGTTGTTAAAAGAATTAGTGCCGAAAAAATAAAAGAAAATTCCATGTCCACGGCAATTTCATTCCATAAAAGCGGGTGGTTCCTTATACGTGTTATTGCAAAGAAAACCGACAATTTTCGTTTTGCCTCAACGGCTCCCTTCTATGTAGAGATAGGCGAGGAAAAAAAGCAGATAAGCAGGTCTGCTGCCCAATATTTCTTAGATTGGACCAATGAAAGAGCTAATAAAATTAAGATCGATAATATGGACGAGAAAGCAGAGATATTTAACTATATTAAAAAGGCACAAGAGTATTGGAGTGATATGGTTTCAAGATCAAATGCTGAATAAAAAGCCATACTCAAATAAGCCCTTTGTTGGCATGAAATGTTTATGAGAATCAAATATATTGGAATGTTTTCCGGCTTTCAATGGTGTAATCATTTACGCTTTTGGAGGCAGTCGGAGATAACGGTTTTTAGGATATTTGTTTTAATTTGTACCAAGTCACTCCTAATATGGTTATTTGGTATAGATGGGAAGTATAACGAAGGTCCGCGATTCTGTAGGCTAGTTCATGATATGTTATGGGGTCTGTTTTCATTGATACCCCCTGCT
>JBFHGV010000594.1:0-2879 GCA_041582955.1 Arenibacter sp. | reverse complement strand
CTTTACCATTTTTTATAAGGCGGAGGACTATCATCAAGATTACGAAAAAAAACACCCCAACAATTCCTATATCAGAAATGTTTCTGTTCCACGATTAAAAAAGTTTCAGCAAAAATTTCCCGAATTGCTCAAAAATGCTGCCCATTAAATAGTAGTGTATCCCTTTCCCAATTCCTCCGCTATCCTCCTCCTCAATCACTGGAACATATTACCTTGATGGATGGGTATATTAGGCTGAATCCCTAAAAATAGTTTTTAAGGCCATAAGCCCGTCATAATTAAAAAGCGACTTCCTAATCCTCTACATTTTTACCATTTCATTTTTTATGGAATAAGTCCATTTTTAACCACTTTTTTATACCTTTCCAGCTCGAATACAAATAATAATACATTAAAAATGAAATTAAGACTAAGATTCTACAATTCTTTTATCGTTTGTCTACTCTCGGCATCGATTTTACTAAGCTGTGGCGATGCTGAAAAAGACAGTACCCCCTGGGTAAATTTATTTGACGGAAAAACGCTTAACGGTTGGAACCAAAAAGGAGGCAATGCCAAATATGAGGTAGTTGACGGAACCATTGTAGGGACCACTGTCCACAACACCCCTAACTCCTTTATGACCACCGATAAGATGTATGGTGATTTTATCCTAGAATTGGAATATAAGGTAGATCCATCCATGAATTCTGGGATACAAATTAGGAGCAATAGCCTGCCCTCTTATAGAAATGGTAGGGTGCATGGGTATCAGATAGAAATAGATCCTTCGGAAAGAGCATGGAGCGGCGGTATCTTTGATGAAGCTAGACGCGGATGGTTGAACCCACTAGGAGATAATCCACAAGCCCAGAAAGCCTTTAAGCAAAATGATTGGAACCATTACCGTATAGAAGCCATTGGCGACACCATTCAAACATGGGTTAACGGTGTGCCTGCGGCGCACTTGATCGATGACAAGACCGATAGCGGATTCATTGCCCTTCAGGTGCACAGCATTGGAAAAAACAAAAAGGAGGGAACGCAAATAGTTTGGAGAAACATTAAAATATTGACAGAAAACCTACAGGCCTATTCCAAGGAATCGCCTATAACTCCTATTATTACTAAAAACAATCTTACCGTAGGTGAAGAAAAGGATAACTGGAAACTTCTTTGGGACGGCGAAACCACAAATGGATGGCGCGGAGCCCGTTTGGACGAATTTCCTGAAAAAGGTTGGGAAATTAAGGACGGTATACTTACGGTCTTGTCTTCTGGCGGGGAAGAATCTGCTGCTGGTGGCGATATCGTTACCACCGAAGCTTATGGGGATTTTGAATTAAAAGTAGATTTTAAGCTTACAGAAGGTGCTAACAGTGGTATTAAATATTATGTGAATACCGATCTTAACAAAGGACCTGGCTCCTCTATTGGACTGGAATATCAAATTCTGGACGACGCCCGCCACCCCGATGCAAAAAAAGGCAGTCACGAGGGCAGTAGAACTGTAGCTTCCTTATATGACCTTATACAGGCCGACGTTAACAAACCTATAAATCCAATTGGCGAATGGAATACAGCCCATATTAAATCTATCGACAACCATGTAGAACATTGGCTTAACGGAACTAAGGTACTGGAATATGAAAGAAAAAGTGACGACTATAGAAAATTGGTTTCCGAAAGCAAATATGTAAAATGGCCAAATTTTGGGGAAAGCGATAAGGGGCTTATTCTCTTGCAAGATCATGGGGACAGGGTATCATTCAAGAACATTAAGATTAAGAGTATAAATAACAACGACTAAATGAAATCCAGAAGAGAGTTTATAAAGAAAACAGCCACCGGTAGTGCAGCCCTTACCCTGGGCGGATTGGTAATGCCCAGTATGGGGTATAGCAATATTTTAGGGGCCAATGACAAAATAAACGTTGCGGTAATAGGTGTACGAAGCAGGGCCAAGGCCCATTTTGTAGCCATCAATAAAGACCCAAATGCCAAAATACTTTACAGTTGTGATGTAGATGACAAAATCTTGGAAGAACACAATGTATGGTGTAAAAAGAACATTGGCTATATTCCCAAAGTTGAAAAAGACTTTAGAAAAGTTTTAGAAGACAAAAAGGTTGATGCGGTTTTTATTGCTACCCCAGAGCACTGGCATGCGCCAATGGCGATAATGGCTTTACAGGCAGGAAAACACGTTTATGTAGAAAAACCATGTAGCCATAATCCCCATGAAAACGAGCTATTGGTTGCGGCTCAAAAAAAATACGGTAAAAAAGTGCAAATGGGGAATCAACAGCGTTCTGCCCATAGTTCCGCATTGGCCGTTAAGGAAATCAGGGAAGGTATCATTGGTGAGGTGTATAAAGGCGAGGCCTATTATTCCAACAACCGGTCTTCTATAGGAACAGGAAAAACCATAGCTGTGCCCAATACCTTGGATTGGGATTTATGGCAGGGACCAGCCCCTAGGGAGTCTTATAGGGATAACATACACCCCTATAACTGGCATTGGTTCAGAACTTGGGGGACAGGGGAAATACACAACAATGGCACCCATGAAATAGATATATGCCGATGGGCCCTAGGAGTAGATCTTCCCGATAGCGTAACATCATTTGGAGGGAAATATGCCTACAAGGATGACTGGGAGTTTGTAGACAACCAACAGGTAACTTATAAATACGGTAATGATAAATTTATTACCTGGACCGGTCACAGTAGGGGGGTAGTAAAACCAGAACAACCGGGAAGAGGGGCAACCATTTACGGAAGTAAAGGTATTATTACCCTGAGCAGAAACAATTACCAACTATTTAACCTTGATGGTAGTTTGATTAAGAAAGTAGACGAAGGAGTAAAAAGTGCCACTACCAATACAGTGGGCATGG
>JBFHGV010000593.1:0-2881 GCA_041582955.1 Arenibacter sp. | reverse complement strand
TCCGCATTGCTTTTTACTGCACCAGGCCAGTTGCCGGCTTCCGATAATCCCAAGGTTGTTCTAAAAAATGCCAATGACAAAAAGCCCCTAACGGTGGAGTGCAGTACAGTTGACAAACTCCAAATACCTATGCTGATAACATATCCGATCCGAGTACCCACTTTATCAAACAATTTACCTGAGAATAATTGTCCCAGAGCATACGCGACCATAAAAATATTAAGAATATAGCTGTAGTGATCTTTAGTCAGACCCAATGAATGCGATATGGAACCTTCTACATTCTCATTACCCCACATAATGGACAAAGCACTCCTGTCTATATAATTAATAACAGTTGCTATAAAGATCAGCCCTATTATCCACCATCTTAAACCTTTGACTTTCATACTATATATTTTTGGTTAATTATTAATCGCTGTTTCCTTATAGGTAATAGGAGTCCTGCAGGTCGTATGCCTGTGCTTATCCATATACTTGAACCGGATCTAAAAATTACTAGGAGTATCTAAAACCGAAGTTTAAACACATCGTAATATCATCATGTTGTTCCAAGTATTATTTCCCTTCAGATTAGTTTAACTTAAGGAACAAAAGCGTGCAATTTTATCCCTTGCTATTTGTTATTAATCTTTAATGTTATAACAGTATTGATATAACATTTTAAAGTGTACTTTCATTTTTTCCTTGGCCAATTGGGGGTCTTTATTCTTTATGGCTTCATAAACATCTCTGTGCTCTTGTATACCGGTAAAAGCAACATTCTTGTCGCATACATGGTATTTGGTGAAATTGGTAATGATCTCCGGGGTGATGGTCAACATAAAGGTATTGATGGTACTGTTGCCAGATGCCTTGGCTATGGCCAAATGGAACAATAAATCTTCCTGAACAGCATCTTCCCCTTGCATTACTTTTTCGGAATAGGCCTCTAGGGCTTCTTCTATTTCTTTAAGATCTTCCTCTGTTCTTCTTAACGCCGCCAACCTCACTGTCTTCAATTCCAATAGTATCCTTGTCTCTACCAGGGTCTTAAAATCGGGTTCTTCAAGCCGCAATATGTCATTGATCATGCCATTCATGGCTACAGGGCCAATGTCGGCAACGAAGGTTCCACTCTGGGGCTTGGAGTATAATAGTCCGTAGAACTCCAAGGTTTGTATAGCTTCCCTTACATTACCTCTACTAACTTCAAATTTTTCGGAAAGCTTTCTTTCCGAGGGTAATTTGTCTCCGGGCTCAAGGTTTTTAAAATTAATATAATCCCTGATCTTGGATATAATCTCTTTCTGAATAGAATCGTTTTCGTTTTTTGGGAGAATTTCTGTTGTCATTATAAATTACTTCTTAAACTGGTTTACCAAATTGGTTTGTCAAATCTACATAAAATCAATAGCCGAAAGAAATATTAATAATTTAGGATTATATAATTTAAGTCCTATCGATCCAGTTTTAAGAAATTTACCGGCCAGACCTTATACCGGTAAATTCCAATTAAAAAACTAACTCTATTAACTAGTATTTATAATCTTCTCTTAATTTTAGTAACCGTCATTTTGAGTTATCACCCCATCACTGGCAAGTATTTCCGAGTTTGGTATTGGAAATACATAATAATTACTGCTAATTGTTTCACCCATTTCGGCATCAACGGTACCCGTTCTTACCAAATCAAACCATCGGTGACCTTCAAAGGCCAGTTCCAATCTTCTTTCGTCATAGATAGCTTGTCTAACATCGGCTTGTGAGCTAATTGTCCCAGTTAAACTGTTTAAACCTGCTCTGGTTCTTATTGGATCCAATAAGGGAAGCACAGTTGTTGCAGGAGCACCATTCTCATTCAAGGCTTCTGCATACATGAGGATAACATCAGATAAACGCAATTCTATAAAATCCTGTTCAAGACCTCCAGTATATTTCCTACTACCATTCATATTGTCCGTATCTATGGTAAGTGCCTTTCTTAAATCCGTAGCACCACCAGAAGTACTGCTGGCGTCAAAAGCGGCAATTAAGCTCGGATCTAGTGGCGTAAGAGCTTTTGTATCGGCCCCGCTAACCCAGCCTACAAACGAGGTGTCATCTCCATATGCACTTGGAACTGAAGTTGATAATTGGGTTGCAAAAAGGATTTCTGAATTACCGTCTACTACAACATTGGCAAAATCGCTTTCCAAACTAATCCCTGCACCAGCAGCAGCGTTTATAACAGCTGCAAGCGTTGTCTCAGCTTGGGAAAAATTACCCCTGTACAGATATACTTTTCCTAGAAAACCCTGAGCCGCAATTTGGGATGCGCGCCCACTTGCCAATCCAGAATTGTCCAAACCAGCTATTGCGGCCTGGAAGTCGGGAATAATCACGTTATTGTATACGTCGGCAGCCGGTTGTCTTGTTAAAATTGACAAATCCGATGGGCTGGGGGAAGGAGTCAAATTCACTGTGACATCTCCAAAAACCATCACTAATTTAAAGTAAGACAAAGCTCTTAGGAATTTGGCCTCAGCAATTTCAGTGGCATCAGTTGAATTTTCAATGACATTATTGGCACTTAAGATAGCCTTGTACAAATTGCTATAGAATGGTCTAAAAAATTGCTCTACCAAATCCAAACCTCCTAAATCTGCGTTGTAGGTGTCAAACGATGTATAAGGGCTTTCTAACATCAGCATATTATCGGCCCTAAAATCGCCCATCACCCCCATTGGTGTTGAACCACCGGTCTGATAGTAATACGCTGCATTTAAAACTGGTCCAAGTTCCTCCAAACCACTGGATTCAAGTAATAATGGTGGAGTTTGGTCCAAATCGTTATCACATGATGTTATCAACAACTAGGATACTATTACTAAATATATAGATTTCATTTTTTTCATGATTT
>JBFHGV010000592.1:0-2894 GCA_041582955.1 Arenibacter sp. | reverse complement strand
TAGTAGGGAAAGCTATTGCCGAAAAGGCAAAGGAAGCTGGAATAGAAGCAGTTGCTTTTGATAGAGGTGGTAACTTATACCATGGTAGGGTAAAATCATTAGCCGAAGGCGCTAGGGAAGCAGGATTAAAATTCTAAGAATATTATGTATCAGAAATACAAAAACGTAGAAACTGTTAAGCCGGGAGGTTTAGAATTAAAAGATAGATTGGTTGGCGTACAACGTGTTACCAAGGTTACAAAAGGTGGTAGGGCTTTCGGATTTTCCGCTATCGTTGTGGTAGGTGATGAGAATGGCGTAGTAGGTCACGGTCTGGGTAAGTCTAAAGAAGTTGCTACTGCAATAGCCAAGGCTATTGAAGATGCTAAAAAGAACCTTATTAGAATTCCTTTGAACAAAGGTACCTTGCCACATGAACAAAAAGGTAAATTTGGTGGGGCAAGGGTATACATACAACCAGCATCCCATGGTACCGGAGTAATAGCAGGTGGTGCCGTTAGGGCGGTATTGGAAGCTGTTGGTGTTCACGATGTATTGTCCAAATCCCAAGGATCTTCAAATCCTCATAACGTTGTTAAGGCTACATTTGATGCCCTGTTGCAACTAAGGGGTGCAAAGACAGTGGCAAACCAAAGAGGTATTTCTTTAGAAAAAGTTTTTAAAGGATAAAACCAAGAATAGAATGGGAAAGATAAAAGTAAAACAGCTAAAGAGCAGTATTAAAAGTGCTCAGAACCAAAAGAGGACCTTAGAGGCTCTTGGTTTACGTAGAATAGGGCAGGTAGTGGAGCATGATGCTACCCCTAATATTCTTGGGATGATAAATAAAGTTAAACACTTAGTTTCCACTGAGGAGGCTTAATATAATTTTAGTGTTATGAATTTAAGTAATTTAAAACCAGCGGAAGGATCTGTTAAATCAGCCGGGAAGGTCGTAGGTAGAGGTCAGGGTTCCGGAAAGGGAGGTACTGCTACCAGAGGACATAAAGGAGCTAAATCCAGATCTGGTTATTCTAAGAAAATTGGTTTCGAAGGTGGTCAAATGCCATTGCAGAGACGTGTACCAAAATTTGGTTTCACCAATATTAATAGAAAAGATTACGCTGGAATCAATTTAGATAGCCTACAGGAATTGGTAGACAAGGGAACTGTTAAAGATGTAGTTACCTTGGATGTCCTTGTGGAAAATGGATTGGTTGGCAAGAACGATTTGGTTAAGATACTAGGTGGAGGTGAATTAAAAGCTTCCCTTAAAGTTTCTGTACATAAATTTACGGCTACGGCTAAGGCTGCTATTGAAGCTGCCGGTGGTGAAGCTATAAGTTTATAAGCAAAGAATACTATGAAGAAATTTTTCGAGACATTATCAAATATTTGGAAGATAGACGAACTAAAGGGTAGAATTATTGTTACCCTTGGTTTGCTTTTGGTGTATCGTTTTGGTGCACAAGTTGTTCTTCCAGGTATTGATTCTACTCAACTGGGGGCATTGGCTTCCAGTACGGATAGTGGTATTTTAGGGATTTTAAATGCATTTACCGGGGGAGCATTGTCAAATGCCTCGGTTTTTGCGTTAGGGATTATGCCTTATATCTCTGCATCCATTGTAGTGCAGTTAATGGGTATCGCCATCCCTTATCTTCAAAAGTTGCAAAAGGAAGGTGAGAGCGGTAGAAAGACAATCAATCAAATTACTAGATGGTTAACTATCGGTATCTGTGTTGTTCAGGCTCCTGCTTACTTGTACAGTTTGGGAGCTTTGGGTGTTCCAGAAAGTGCCTTTGTATTTGGTAAGGGGTTAGACTTTATTGTCCCTTCTGTTATAATTCTTGTTGCCGGGACCATATTTGCTATGTGGTTGGGTGAAAAAATTACTGATAAGGGTATCGGAAATGGTATCTCCTTGTTGATCATGGTTGGTATTATTGCCACTATGCCACAGAGTTTTGTTCAGGAGTTTATATCTAGAACGGCAAATAACAATGGTGGGTTGATGTTTATGCTCATTGAGGTTATCATCTGGTTCCTTGTTATTTTGTTATGTGTACTTTTGGTTATGGCAACACGTCAGATACCGGTGCAATATGCAAGAAGAACCGCTTCCGGTGGGTATGAGAAGAATATTATGGGATCTAGGCAGTACATTCCTCTTAAATTGAATGCTTCTGGTGTAATGCCCATTATATTTGCCCAAGCCATTATGTTTGCTCCGGGATTGTTGGGTAAGACGTTTAATAATACTGCCCTAGGACAATGGATGGAAGTGCAATTCCAAGATATCTTTGGGTTGGCATACAATATCCTGTTCGGGTTTTTAATTATTGTCTTTACTTATTTTTATACGGCGATTACGGTTCCTACCAATAAGATGGCAGATGACCTAAAAAGAAGTGGCGGTTTTATACCTGGAATTAGGCCAGGAAAAGAAACTGGCGATTTTTTGGATAAGATAATGTCTTTAATTACGTTACCTGGATCAGTTTTCTTAGCTTTGCTGGCTGTATTGCCCGCAGTGATAGTTAAGCTTATGGATGTACAGGCAGGTTGGGCGTTGTTTTATGGAGGAACATCCTTGCTGATTATGGTGGGTGTGGCCATTGATACTGTACAACAAGTCAATTCTTATTTGTTGAACAGGCACTATGACGGTTTAATGAAATCTGGTAAAAATAGAAAAGTAGCGTAAATTATGGCTAAACAGGCAGCAATAGAGCAAGATGGAAGCATAATTGAGGCATTGTCAAATGCTATGTTTCGCGTGGAGTTGGAAAACGGTCACGTGGTAACCGCGCATATCTCTGGAAAAATGCGTATGCATTATATTAAGTTGCTTCCAGGGGATAAGGTAAAGCTTGAAATGAGCCCCTATGATTTAAGTAAAGCAAGAATTACAT
>JBFHGV010000591.1:0-2910 GCA_041582955.1 Arenibacter sp. | reverse complement strand
TTATAGGCCCTTTACCGTCTATAGGCGCTCCCAATGTATCTACAACACGACCTACAATACCTTCACCAACCTTAATGGAAGCAATGGTCTGGGTACGTTTTACAACAGAACCTTCCTTAATATTTCTGGATGGGCTCAACAATACCACACCAACATTATCTTCTTCCAAGTTTAGAACGATACCTTGAAGTCCACCTTCAAACTCTACCAACTCTCCGTATTGAACATTGGATAGTCCGTAAACCCTAGCGATACCATCACCAACTTGTAGAACGGTACCTACCTCGTTTAATGAAGCTGATGCTTCAAACCCCGATAACTGCTTTTTTAATATTGCTGATACTTCAGCGGCTTTTACTCCTGCCATTTGTTATAGATATAAGATTAGGACCACATTGAAAACCAAGGCCGTCCAAAAAAATTATTTATAGACTATTTGTAAATTCTCTTTTTAAACTGCTTAATTTATTGGCAACGCTTGCATCGTACTGCAAATCCCCTACCCTTAAAATAAACCCTGCTATGATACTCTCATCCACTTTGTTCTTTATAGTGGATTCCTTACCGGTCAATTTAACTACCTGACCTAAAATTTTCTTCTCAAGATCGTCGCTCAATGGTACTGCCGTAGTCACCATGGCCACATCCTGACCTTTGCGTGCCTCATTTAAAATAATGAACTTCTCGGCAACATCATTAAAAATAGAAATACGCTTGTTATCTACCAATACATTGATAAGTCCCTCAGTGATAGCGCTGCTTCCCTTAAAGATTTGCAATAGGGCACTTTTCTTATCCGCTCCTTTTAGAACCGGACTTCCAAGCATCTCCCTCAACTCCGGGCTATCGGCAATAGTGGCGACAATTTTTCTAACGTCATTTTCCACTTCTTCGGTAGCCTTTTTCTCTACCGCCAAGTCCAAAATTGCCTTTGCGTATCGTACTGCTGCTCTAGATTCGTTCATATTCCAATCCTTAATTTAGCTTGATATCACCTACCATTTCCTCTACCAACTGCAATTGCTTGTCCTTGTCCGAAAACTGACCCTTGATCACCTTTTCCGCAATTTCTAGGGAAAGGGTAGCCACCTCGTTCTTGATGTCGGCCATAGCAGCCTTCTTCTCGCTCTCAATAGCAGTTTGGGCTTGTTTTATCATTTTATCGGCTTCGGACTGCGCCAAATCCTTTGCATCAGCAACTATTTTATCTTTCATTTCGCGTGCCTCCTTGATCATTGACTCACGCTCAACACGTGCTTCCTGCAAAAGACGTTCGCTGTCTGCAGTAACGTTCTGCATTTCTTTTTTGGCGTTCTCCGCGGCGGCCAAAGCATCCTTGATACCACTCTCTCTATCCTCAACAGCATCGAGAATTGGCTTCCAAGCAAATTTGCGCAACAAAAGAAGCAATCCTATAAACAATAACAATTGCCAAAAAAACAATCCAAATGAAAACTGCTCTATTAATTTTTCCATGTCCTAAATATATGAAATGTATCTGTTTAACTTTTAATGGGAAAAGAACAGCTATAACCAACCGTTATAGCTGTTTCTTTGTTTTTGTTTGATTAAGATGCAATAAGCGCAGCAAAACCAATACCTTCAATAAGGGCCGCAGCAATCAACATTGCTGTTTGGATCTTACCTGAAGCTTCTGGCTGACGAGCGATGGCATCCATAGCAGATCCACCAATTTTACCAATACCTAAACCAGCACCGATAACGATCAAACCAGCTCCTACAATAGTTGGGATTTCCATAATATATATAATTAATTATTAAACATTCAATTTATTAATGATCGTGATGTTCTTCAACGGCAGAACCAAAATACAGTGCGGACAACATTGTAAAAATATAGGCCTGTAAGGCTGCTACCAACAATTCCAACAAAGAAAGTGCAAAGGCCAAACCAAATGACAACGGACTTCCTATCCAGTTCTTGAAGATAAACATCATTCCCAAAATACTCATCAATACTACGTGTCCCGCCGTAATGTTCGCGTACAAACGAATCATTAGGGAAAAAGGCTTGATAAAGGTCCCCAACAGTTCTATGGGCGCCAAGACCACCTTCATAAACACAGGTACATCTGGCATCCAAAAAATATGCTTCCAGTAATTCTTATTGGCTGTAAATGTAGTAATCAAATAGGTAAGTATGGCCAAAGCAAAGGTCACCGCAATATTATTGGTAACGTTCACCCCTAAAGGCGTAAGCCCCAAAAGGTTAATGATCCATATAAAGAAAAACACGGTCAACAAATAACTCATATACTTCTTGTAGTGTTTTTTTCCAATATTTGGAATAGCAATATCATCACGAATGTACAATACAATAGGCTCCAATAAACGCCCCATTCCTTTCGGCAAGGAACTTGTCTTGTAGGACTTGGCCATTTTTCCAAAAAGAAACAACATTAGAAGAGCCACCAAAAAGATAAAGACAACATTCTTGGTTATAGAAAAATCCAATGGCTTTTCATTGGTAGCATGATGATCCTCATCATAATTAATTGTTCCCTCTGCATCGGTCTTCACTATTTTTCCATGGTAAAGAGCATAGTAATTCCCGTCTACCTCAGCAACAGATTCGCCATGGTGGAATTTTGAAGAAGAGAACACTTTTAAGCCATCATCCCATAGAATTACGGGCAACGGAAAACCTACGTGTTCGTTTTTTTCCTCATCTATAGTAAAAAGTGTAAAATCATGGGAGTCCAACAAGTGGTGCCCAATAAATTCCTTGATTTCACTTTTTAGACTTTCTTTTTCATCGCCGGATGAAGGGTCCTTTTCCCCTGCGAAAGCATTGACACCCAGAAGAAGTGTAACAACTAAAAGAACTTTAACGTAAAATGGTTTTTGCATATCGCTTAAAATATCGGTCTCAAAAAATCCGTGCAAATG
>JBFHGV010000590.1:0-2910 GCA_041582955.1 Arenibacter sp. | reverse complement strand
CAATATATACCAGGACCTGACGTACCCGGAAAAATTACCCATATGATGACCGAAAAAGCCTTTGCTCCCTATGTTTTTCCTGTAGAAGTTGCGGGTAGGAAAGCGGCCGAAGTACGAGGTATATGGGAAATAAACGGCTATCCAATGGCCGGTCCTTTTCTGACCTATATCATCAACGATGACCAAAATAACAGAAAAGTGGTTGTAGAAGGTTTTGTTTTTGCTCCGGCAACCGAAAAAAGGGATAATATGTTTCAGTTAGAAGCTATTTTAAAAACGATAAAGTTCGAAGACACCAAATAGTACCTATCTCAACAAAAGCAATAGCAGAGGGCCTAAAAAGGCCCTTTTTTATGCCTTAATTTCAGCACCGCAACTGCAACTTGCCATAAGTTGATTGTTTTGCTCATTGCACCCTATCCCAACAGAGCAATTTTCCCATAAAGGGATACCTATAATTGTATTGACAATAAGAGTCCATGCTGCAAAAAATTAGTATATAAACGCGAATAGCCTATTCCGTTGAAGTCCATCCATCAATTAAAGAATAAAGTTCCATACAGACTACCCTACCCCAAGGATAGTAGTCTACCTCTCAAGACCAAAAGCCTACAAGGGCCGTATACCGGTCCCTACCCTATTCTTCAACTGCAATTAAAGTTTTAGCTCTCAACAAAAAACCATTTGGTATACTCATTTTGGCGAGACAAAAAAAAGCCGCCCATCCCTATTTAGACGGCGGCTTCTATATTATTAGGGGTCTTACACCCAACAATTACATTTCTACTATGATAAACTCGGAACGTCTATTAAGCTCATGTTTCTCCCTACTACAGCGTACCCCATCACCGCATTCATTGATTAAACGCTCTTCCCCGTACCCAATGGCACTTTTTATACGGTCTTTAGCAATACCCTTGGATATAAGATAGGCCATAGTAGATTTTGCCCTTTTGTCCGAAAGGTACTTATTGTATACAGCCGGACCTCGGGAATCGGTATGGGACTCAATTTTTATGACCATATTGGTATTTGTTTTCATCACCTCCACCAGTTTATCAAGCTCCACTGAAGCATCTTTTCTAATATAGGACTTATCAAAGTCGAAATGGATCATATCTGTTTTCAACTTTTTGATACCGTCTTCTATCACAACCAATTCCTTTAATTTTTTCATGCCAATATCTACATACCTCACCTCATTTTCCTTGGTCTTGACCGAGATAACATTTTCAAAGAATTGATCCTTTGTTGTTTTAATGGTGTATTTGGTATTGGAATCTAGATCTTCAAAAACGAAGCTACCATCGTCTCCGGTAACCATTTCTTTAAGTTTAATATTATTTTCATCCAACAAGGTCACCAATGCCTTGGGCATTACCTCATCGGTGACCATTTCTGTGACCACCCCTGAGATAGCATTCTCATTCACTTCTTCCATGACCAAACGTTCAAAAGAGTAAATATCATCATCCCCTTTGCCACCACGGCGGTTGGAAGCGAAATAGCCCTTTTGGTCTTCTTCCCTTACGATATAAGAAAAGTCATCCTTGCTACTATTTATGGGTTTTCCCATATTTCGCACTTCTTTAAAGCCTTCCTCGTCATAGGCCACCTCATATACATCCAACCCGCCCAAACCTACATGGCCATTGGAAGCAAAATACATTTTTTTATTATTGATAAAAGGAAACATTTCCTTGCGTTCGGTATTTATTTCCGGGCCCAAGTTCTTGGGCTCGGAAAACTGTCCATCGCCTAGGACATCCACTACAAAAATATCGGTATCCCCAATTGTTCCGGGCATATCCGAAACAAAATATAACTTTTTGCCATCCGGACTCAAAGCTGGGTGCCCTGTAGAATAATCATCACTGTTAAATGGCACTTCTTTTGCCTCTGTCCATTCTCCATCTACCTTTTGGGAAACATAAATTTTGAGGTGATTAATTCCGTTTTTATCCCTCTTTAACTTTTTCCCATAATTGTTACGCGTAAAATACATGGTTGAATTGTCTGGAGAAAAGGTCACGGAAGCCTCGTGATATTTGGTGTTGATTTTCTTGGAAAACCTTATGGCCTCCTTAAGATCCTGTGATTCCTCATTCACCTTGGCCACATATAAATCCAAATACGGCTGATTGTTCCATTTATACCGCCTGGTACTAAATATAGAGGAGTCCTTTGCCGAAGCAAATACAATTTGATCGGAATTGTGGAACATAGGTGCAAATTCTGAATATTTGGTATTAACCGCCAAATTCTTAATCCCAAAAACCTCTTCCATCTTCAGGATATTATCCAATACGGTTTCTTTCTTTTCAACATTTAACGCATCATGGGTACCTTTGCCCCCTGTTTTCTTCATTTCCTTGTCATATAGTCGCATTAAGCGCTTAGACTTACCATACCTACCTGTACCCTTTAAGGTGTGGGCATACTTAAATAGGTGCTCTGGAGACAGCTCATCCTCATACCTTTCATACAAAATACTGTACCAATAATATGCTTTCTCCATATTGGTATTAAAATAGTAGGAATCCCCGGCCTTCTGTAAAATTTCCAAGGAGTAATTCTTTTCGTTCTTATTTAGGGCTTGTTCATATAATTTGGCCGCTTCGGCGTACCACATTTTATCAAAATATTCATCGGCTTTTTGAATAAGCTTGCTGGCATTGGGCTTGTTGCCCCCATTGGAAGAAGCTGAACCCTCTTTGGTAGTTAACATATACATTTTATTTGCCTCTGCCTTTGCTCCACTGAGGATCTCATTGGTTACCTCCTTTATGGAAAGTGCTTCCTTAGGACTGCTTTGTGTTTCTCTAGAGGTTATGTTGGTTGCCTCTTGAATTAGCGGAATATCCTTTTTATTATTTCTCAATGTTGAAACAGAACTAGCCAAATCCTCTT
>JBFHGV010000589.1:0-2911 GCA_041582955.1 Arenibacter sp. | reverse complement strand
GTCGGTGAGCTTAATAGGTTTAATAGGTTCAAACCAAGTTTTGAATGCCTGCGGTTGGATATTGTCCTTGATAAAGCCCAAACAATGGTTCCATACGGAAGTTGCAGTAACACTCATTTTTAATGTTTTCTTTTTTTGTGGTTAGTGTAAATTATTGATGATATTGTGCTAGATAAATTAGCATTATCAAGTAGGCAAATATGTGAACAAATATTCTAAAAAAAAAATACAAAGAGGTTGAATATTCTCTTTTTTTTTCTCATGTTGCGAGCCTAAATTTCACATTTTTAAATATAAAGGTTTTAGGCGAAATAATATGGATTTTAACGAGATTTCTTTTAGGGTACGATACGGGGAAACAGATCAAATGGGGGTTGTTTATCACGGGAATTATGCGCAATACCTGGAGATGGGGAGGGTAGAGTGGTTACGGTCAATGGGGATTTCCTACAAGGCTATGGAAGAAAACGGGATAATGTTGCCCGTAATTTCCTTAAATATAAACTTCAAAAAATCAGCTGTCTATGACGACTTGATAACAGTTACTACCTACATCAAAAAAAGGCCGATGGTTAAAATAGAATTTGACTATGAGATACGTAACCAGGCAGGGGATCTGTTGATAGAGGCGAACACCGTTTTGGCTTTTATAGATATGAAATCCAATAGGCCTGTAAAATGTCCAGATTACATTCTTGATAAGTTAAATATCTAGCTTTTTTATTTTTACCGGATACATTGCAGAAAATATATTTTCGGTAAGCTGGGCGTCTTTTTTTCTTACCGAAATATCCAGCACGCAGTTCATTTCCATTTTCTGGGCGGTAATTTCCAATTGATGCTGTTTAATAGTGCGCATTACCTTGTCCATTTCCGAATAATCAAACGTAAGTCTGTAGCCTTGTTTCAAGGTTTTATTTACTATGGTGGAAGATTCCAGTGCCATTTGTGCAGCAGTCCTGTAGGCAGAAATTAACCCACCAACCCCAAGTTTGGTGCCGCCAAAAATACGGGCTACCGCAACAAGCACGTTTGTAACACCAAAGGCTTGTATTTGTCCGTAGATAGGCATTCCGGCTGAGTTGTTGGGTTCCCCATCGTCATTGGCCCTATACTGTTCCCCGTTTGATCCCAGTTGCCAAGCGTAGCAAACATGGTTGGCAGTATGGTGTAATTTACGCAATTCCTCAATAATAGGTTTTACCTCTTTTGGGTCCTTAATGGGAAATGCATAACCGTAAAACTTGCTTTTGCGTTCTTTAAGTAAGGTTTCTTCAGAAGGTGCTGCTATGGTCTTATAGGTATCCGATTCCATTATGTATTTTTAAAAAAATGCCACCAAAACGATACTGATGACCGCTAAGGTGATGCCAATCCAGTTTTTGATGCTTACTCTTTCTTTGAACAAAACAATGCCCAGAAGTGTAGAAAACATTACTATGGCCACATTGTTTATTGTGAAAATAGAAGCACTGTTAAGGGTTTCGTGTTGAAACGCCCGTAAAAGGAAGTATATGGAAAAATAGTTGGGTATACCCAGAGCTATGCCGCCAAGTACGTTTCTAATATTTGGTTTAAAGGTCTTTTTGTGGGACTTCACCAGCATAAAAATAAGTCCCGTGCAAGCGGCTGAGCCAAAAACGATCGCTGAAAACAGAGGGAATTCTTCCTTGGGAACCAAGGTTTCTTCCAAATACTTGATACTGGTGTCTATGACCCCAGATCCAAAAAAGACCAAAGCAGGCAAAAGGAGGATGCTTTTTTTAATTGGTAAAACCCTTTCCTTTACCGAAGCAAAGTAAACCGCAACCAAGGCCAATAGAATGCCGAGGACCTTTAACGGCCCTAAATGCTCGTTGTACACTAACAACCCGAACAGTACCGGAATTACCAATGACATTTTAGTGGCCACTGAAGCCACGGATACCCCACTTCTTTGAGAGGCGGCCGCCATAAGGTTAAAAACCACAATAAATAAAATACCCAATGCCAAAGTACCAAAAAACCAAGGTTTTCCAGGGATTGCAGATAGAACAATATCTTGCTCATAAAATAGTAGGCCTACCGTGGATGCTACAATGTAATTTGTGGTGATAGCATAAGGGGTTTCTATTTTGTAGGTGTCAAACAACTTGAAAATAACAAATATCAGGCTGGAGAAGAGAATACTTAATCCAAGATCCAACATCTTACAGTCTTTCCATTAACTGAACAATATCTTCCTTGCCTACCAAAAGATTCCAGGTTTTTATTCCCATTTTTCCGGCAGCATCTGTATTTTCTTTGGTGTCGTCTATAAAAAGGGTATTTTCTGCCTGTAAATCATTTTGCTCCAGTACATATTGATAGACCTCTTCGTTTGGTTTTCTAAGTTGTATTTCATGCGATAGGTAGAACTGTTCAAAACAGTTTTTAAACCGCTCAAATTTCTCAGTGCCCATGATCTGTTCTACATGGGGTATGTGAAGGGAATTGGTATTGCTCAGCAGAAATAGTCTATAGTTGTTTTCTTTGGCCAAATTTTCTATAAATTCCAACCTGTATTCCGGGAAATCCAATAACATTGAATTCCAAATGTCGATTATTGCCTTTGGGGAAAGACTTGGAAAATCGGACTGCAGTTGTGCTACAAAATCATGTTGGGAGATTTTTCCAATTTCAAAATCTGCGTTCAAGGAATGATATTTGGGCAAGAATTCTTCAATACCCGAATTTTGCAAGGCTTTGAATACTACCTGTTTGTCCAAGTTAATAAATATATCCCCAAAATCGAATATGATATTCTTAATCATTTATAATGTGTGTTAAAAGGTCTTTTCCTATATGTTGTGGTCCGCAATGGATACCATGGATATTGGGTGACCTTAATCCATGTTTAAAAAGGGTGCTACCCCTAAACACCCTAGCTTCG
>JBFHGV010000588.1:0-2922 GCA_041582955.1 Arenibacter sp. | reverse complement strand
GTATTTACACCCCTAAAAGGGAGCTATAGGTACCCACTGTGCCAATAAACAATTATAAGCGTTTTTTTGTCCTTCTAAACTCTTCAATTTCCTGTGAGGTAGTAGGTAATTTGGGACCTAGTAATCGACTACCGTTATTGGTGATCAAGAAATCATCTTCTATACGAATGCCTCCAAAACTTTTGTATTCTTCCAACCGTTCATAGTTGACAAAATCCATATATTTATTTTCACTCTTTCTAAGCTCCATCAATTCTGGGATAAAATAAATACCGGGCTCAACTGTTAGAACCATACCTTCTTCCAGGGCTCTTCCCATTCTCAGGGATTTAAACCCAAACTCCTTACTTTGTTTCAATTCATCAGTATACCCCACATATTGTTCTCCTAGATTCTCCATGTCATGAACATCCAATCCCATCATATGCCCCAATCCACACTGAAAAAACAGTGTATGGGCTCCTGCTTCAACGGCTTTATCCGGGTCACCCTTCATTAAGCCCAATTCCGTTAGCCCTAATACTATTTCCTTACAGGCAGCCAGATGCACATCTCTAAACAATTGTTTAGGTCTTAACATTCCTGCTGCAGTTTTGTAAGACTTATAGACTATATCATAAATTTCCTTTTGCTTGGTGCTGAAGGTTTTGTTCACTGGAAAAGTCCGTGTTAGATCTCCAGCGTAGCCCGAAAAGTTTTCGGCCCCACAGTCGCAAAGCACCATGTCCCCTTCTTTTAGGAGGTTTCCCCTGTAGTGGTTATGAAGAATTTGTCCGTTAATAGTAACTATGGAAGGAAATGAAGTATTGTTACCATTGGCCATGGCTATATTTTGAACGGCCCCAAACAAATCTGCTTCTGTTAATCCGGCTTCAGCCATTTCCATGGCCTTATAATGCATTTCTGCAGTAGTATGTACCGCTTTTTCAATTTCTTCAATCTCGGCATCGGACTTTATGGACCGTAGCTCTACCACTGCCTTTATGAATTCTGCCGACACATTTTTTGAAACCTCATTGGATGACAAATTCACCAACTCCGATAATTTCAAAATATGTTCTGGACGGTATGGGGGCAAAAAGTGAATGTGCTGCCCCTTATCCCTTGCCGTGCCAAGATATTCCTTTAGCATTATGGAAGGACTCACATTACCAACCCCTATGGCCTTGGCTTGCTCCTCCAGGGATTTAATTGGCCCGGTAAAAACCACATCATCTATAGATAAATTATCGCCAAAAATAATTTCCCTATCGTTATCCAGATCAATTAATGCATTCAATCCTGGCAATTGCAGTCCAAAGAAATATATAAAGGAACTATCCTGTCTGTAAGGATAGGTATTGTGTTTGAAATTTATACCACATTCATCGTTCCCCAAGAACAGAAGTACGCCACTCCCCATTAACTCCTTTAACTTTTTCCTTCTTGTTTTATATTCTTCCGTTAAAAACATGGTTTCTTTTATTGTTTTGGATTAGAAGTCCCAAAATTAATAATATTGCTCATTTTATTGGTTTTAAATAGGCCGTATATACTATTTTCCACCAGCCGGTAAATTATTTTTCCAATAACGTTCCATTGTCTGTCTTAGGTGATAAGAGGTATTCTCCCTTTCATAAATAGAATGTGCGCGCATTGGGTAGGACATCATATCAAACATTTTGTTGTGCTTTATCAATCTGTTGACAAGCATTTCAAAACTTTGATAATGCACATTGTCATCTGCTGTTCCGTGAATTATCATAAGATTACCCTCCAAGTTTTGCGCAAAGTTAATTGGAGAACCATCGTGATATCCCTTGGCGTTGTCTTCCAATAGTCCCATATATCTTTCTTGATAGGTTGCATCATACAGTCTTTGGTCCGATACAAAAGAAACCGCCAATCCAGAGGAATAGATTTCCGGATATCTAAACAGGCAGTTCATGGTCATTTGACCACCGCCACTCCATCCCCAGATCCCCACTCTCTTGGAGTCTAAGAAGTCATATGTACCTAATATTGCCTTGGCTGCCTTGCTCTGGTCCTCTGAAGCAAGAATCCCAATCTGGCCATAAATGGATTTACGCCATTTATTGCCCCTAGGGGTTTTGGTGCCACGGTTGTCCACACTCATTACAATATACCCTTGTTGGGCCATATATTGATCCCATAGACTGCCACCGCCCCAATTGTCCTGGACTGTAGAACCTGCTGGCTCGCCATAAACATAAAACAACAAGGGGTATTTTTTGTTAGCGTCAAAATCCTTGGGCTTTATCATCCAGGCATCAAGTACCTCGTCTCCAATATCAACCTTTACAAACTCCTTTGGATTCAATTCCAAAGCGTCATATTTTTCCTTTAATTCCTTATTATCTTCCAAGACTCTTCTTTCCTTGTGTTTAGGCAAGCTTACCAAAGAATATATTGGCGGGGTAACGGAATTTTGAAATGTTTGTATCCCCCATTTTGCATCACTGGATATTTGATAAGAACTCTGACCCGATTGTGCAGCTGGTGTTATCCTTTCAGCCTCACCCTTTCCATCTATACGGCTTCTATATAAATATCTTTGTGTGTAATTGTCCGGGGAAGCTATATAGTATACATATCCTCCTTTAGGATCAATACAGTTAATGTTGACTACATCAAAATCCCCTTTTGTTATTGGCTGAATCTCTTTACCATCCCTTGACACTTTATAAAGGTGTAACCAGCCGTCCCGCTCACTGGACCAGGTAAAATACTTTTCATTATCCAGCCAACGCACGTCGTCATGTATGTCTAAAAAAGCATCATCTGTTTCAGTCAATATATTTGTGAGTTCCATCGTATGGATATCGCCAATATAGACTTTATTGGTGTTTTGCCTACGGTTTAACTGTTGGATCATTACCTCATTGGAATTGGGGATAAAATCCATACGTGCCAAATAATTGT
>JBFHGV010000587.1:0-2924 GCA_041582955.1 Arenibacter sp. | reverse complement strand
CCCTTTGCAGACACCATCGCCTATTTTCTAATCACCCCAAAATACACCCCCTTGGCCGTACAAAGCGGCAATATATTACCCATCTTTATCCTTACTATTATCATCCCTATAATCTGCTTTTTAATATTAAGGAATCTGGGCATTATGCGTTCTATATTTGTTCCTAACATAAAGGAAAGAAAATACACGTTCTACATAAGTATGGCCCTACTATTAATGGTTTTATTAAAGGTTATACCCAACAATTTCACCATTGAGCTACACTACTATTTTCTAGGACTACTTGCAGCCACTTTTAGCGCCCTTGTATTGCTTTTCTTCAATTTTAAATGTAGTGTGCACCTCTTGGGTATGGGAAGTCTTTTAATGTACCTTATAAGCCTTAGTATTCACTTTGAGGTAAACATCACTATAGCCATAAGTATTGTAACCCTACTTTGTGGACTGGCTGCTACCTCTAGGCTATACCTAAACGCACATAGTAAAGCTGAAGTTATCATTGGTTTCTTAATAGGGTTCCTTACCCAAATATTCACCGTAAAATTCTGGTTATAGGATATAAAAAATAAGCCCCACCCTTAAAGGTTTTAGCTGCAAGGGGTCTCCCAATTCATCAACCACCCCATCATTAAACAAAGTGCTCAAAGCGTAGTATAGGTGAATATTGAAGGTATTGTAACCTACATCCAAGGTAAGACCATACTGAAAGGATCTTACATCACTATTGGCAAAGGAAGTTTTAGTTGAACTGGAAACAAATTTGGAGCGACTATCAAACACGTACCCCATTTTTAGACCGGAATAAATGCGCCAAAATTTATATTCCTCAGGGGTAGAATTACGCCATCTGAACTGTACGGGCATCTCTAGGACATGGGTTGCAATTTTACTCCTTTTAAAATCCGCGCTTTCATCCAGTACAGTATAGGTTATATGGTTGGTTTGTTGAACCGCCTTAAGATTGGTATAATAGGAATTAATGCCGTAACCCAAACCAATACCCAGCGCCATGGTTCTAAACACATCCAAGGGAATATCCTTTATAAATCCAGCCTGCAGACCGTAGGAAAGGTTACGCTGTGAGACTTCACTGGGAAGGTCCATGATGAAGTTATAGGTAAGCCCAGTATAAAATTGATCTTCGAAATACCGGGAATCCCTATCTTCCCCAGTAAGCAGGACTTGGCCTGTTGCACAAAGGCAGTTGAATCCGATTGCGATCAAAATTAAAGGATACCTCATAACCATTAAAGGTAAATAATTAAACATGAAAAAACGCTTCAAATATATGCATTTGAAGCGTTTTTATTCTCTAATCCTTTATTACTAACTATTGCAAATTCCTGAAAGCATCCCCTTCGTAGGTGGTATAATTAACTTTCAAGGCATTTACCTTTCTAAGCTCTTGTTTAATATCGGATATAATACCCATGTTGGCTTCCTTGTCTACCTTTAAAGCAGTAGTCAATACATTTTGTAATTCCTGGGGCTTTTTGGCCCTTTCCATCAAAATATAGTCCCCAACTTCGGATGCATCCGCAAATTTATCGTTCAATTGAATTTTAGACTCCGTACCAAAAACTTTCTCATACTCTCTGGTAGGTTTACCAACATAAATATAGATTACCCTATCCTTTTTCTCCAACTTCTTAATTTCAGAAGCGTTGGGCAATACATTTTCAACCTTCAAAGTACTATCCTTCATTACGGTAACAGTCATAAAGAAGAATAAAAGCATAAAAACGATATCAGGCAAGGATGCAGTGTTCACCGCTGGTACTGCCGCATCTTTTTTCTTATTAAATTTTGACATAGTATTTTGTTTTTAACTTCTATATTAGTTTGAAGTAGTTTCTGCCTCTGAAAGCTTCTGAGGAAACAACTCCTGTATCCTTTTAACCTTTTCCTTAAGATCTTCCCGCACGTGGTCCGGGGTCTCTGGGTTAAGGTATTCAGCTTCCATATCGGTAAAATCTTTCTTGTACAAACGTTGTGCTTCCCTATTACGTAGGTCGTTATACGCTCCTACCAATTCGTTCTGCACCGTTATGTAGGTACCGTACTTGGTCTCCCTATCGTTCTTAAGGGATATAATATCCTTTGATGGACTATCTGATGAAGACGGGTCCCTTTGCCCTTTACAGTAGCTACAGTAATCTGGGCTACCCGAAGGTGCTCCTCCGTTATCCAAAAAGGCTATTGCCTTTTCCCTTAAATCCTGAATATTCGTCAGTTCCTCATCTGCCAATAGTTGCCCATCCCGGTTAATACTGACCTGAAAAATATTCTTTTGCTTTATAATTACATCGGTTTCGGGCGGTTCAATTGGTGGCAACATACGATCTAATCCTGCATCTGTTTCAATAGTGGTAGTCACTAGGAAAAAGATAAGCAATAAGAAGGCTATGTCTGCCATAGAACCCGCATTTACCTCTGGTGGTGCTCCTCTTTTTGGCATAACTCTTTATTTTTTTATTTACTAATCATTTTCTTAAGACCAGACCACATCATCGCAGCTACTGCCACTATAGTCAGGATAAAGAAAACATTCAATCCCATCCCAATGGTTTTGACCGTATCCTCTGTAGTAGGAATACCTTTTCTGGCCATCTCGTCCAAATCAACGTCCGTACCGGTCGCCATGGCATAAGAGATAACAACAACTACCAGAAGACCACCAATGGCAAACAACGCCTTTTTAAGCCCTCCTTTGGAAGTAATCAAATTCATCAATCCAAAAAGAACAGTCGCCGCTACAGCTATCCCCAACAACACATAGGTGATAATAAACATAAAGTTCATGGACCCATTGTTGATGGCTTCCGTTGCAGGAACATCCGCACTAGGAAGCTGAAACCACAGTATGGCTCCAATTACCCCCAGTACTATTAATATAATTTTAACTATTTTATGCATGATACTTT
>JBFHGV010000586.1:0-2940 GCA_041582955.1 Arenibacter sp. | reverse complement strand
TTCGGGCCAATGGGAGGTTGCCCAGGGCCAGATTGTGGCCACGGCAGATCCCTCCAAGCTGCGATCGGCATTGGGGCAATTGTTGGATGTTGAGGCCCAGCGTCTGGTGGCCAAAACCAAGGAGAAGTGGCCCAATTATGAACTAGGGGATTCTTTGGCCCGAAAAGTGGTCATTGATGAGAAAGGCAGTGGAACAGCAACAGCGCTGTATTTTGGAAAAACATCCCTTGGCCAAGTTGCAGCGCCGGCATATGGTAGGGGAGCTCCAACCGGGTCTACCTATTTCCGACTAAATGAAGATCCCGAAACCTATGCAGTGGAAAACGGACTGCCCAATGCGTTTAGTCGACCGTTTAACAGTTGGAGGAATCCAGAATTCCTCAAGGTAGACAAGGAACAGCTTAAGGAATTGGAGTTTGAAGCTGCAGACGGGGAAGCCTTTGTGCTTAGGAAAGCAGATTCCCTATGGTCCATTGCCGGTTCTACACCCGATGCGTCAAAAGTATCCCAATATCTCAACTCGCTGGCGAGGCAGAACAGCTCCCAGTTTGTTGATGGCTTTACCCCAACGGATAAATCCCTTCATACCCTCACCATTAGGGGGGAAGATATGGATGAGGTGGTGGTAAGGGCCTATGCAAGGCCGGAGGAAAACAAATTCGTCCTAAATTCTTCCCAGCATCCAGAGGTTTTTGTGGAAAGCGATTCCGTAGGACTATTTAAACGCTTGTTTGTAGACAGGGAATATTTTCAACCTAATAACGAGGAGTAATATAATATACCAGCCATTGGATGGTCTAAACTTTTAACCTTTTATAAATCATAAACCATTTTGTATGAAATCTAAACTACCATACTTAAAGAGTCTATTCTTTTTGTTCAGCTTTTTGTTTTTTTATAGCCAAGGGGCCAAGGCCGGAAATGGCATAATGCTCTATACCCCATATACCCATGTTTCGGTACCCCCCGGAGAATCTATAGATTATAGCGTGGAGGTTAAAAACTACGGGAATCAGCGCAGGGATGTGGAAATTGATCTGTCCGGCCTTCCTGAAGATTGGAATGCTAGCTTAAAGGCCGGGGGCTATTCCATAGCGCGGATTGCTGTGCTGCCAGGCGAGAAAAAAACGGTTTCCTTAACCCTAAATGTACCCTTAAAGGTAGATAAGGGCCAATACAATATTAGGCTGGTTGCCAAGAATTACGATGTGTTGCCCATAGTGGTAAACGTGTCGGAGGAGGGGACTTTTAAGAGCGAGTTCAGCTCGGACCAGATCAATATGGAAGGGCACTCCAAATCCAATTTTAATTTTTCCACCAAATTGAAAAATCACACCGGTGAAAAACAACTGTACTCTTTGTTGGCCGCGGCGCCCCGGGGCTGGAGCGTAGCGTTTAAGCCCAACGGCAGACAGGCCACTGCGGTGGAGATAGCACCAGGGAAAACCACCAATATTACGGTAGAGGTAAAGCCTTCGTCCCAGGTAAAATCCGGATCCTATAAAATACCCATAAAGGCGAGCAACAAGTTTAGCACTGCCAATTTGGAACTGGAAGTGGTCATAAAAGGTTCCTATGATTTGGAACTTACCACCCCAACGGGATTATTGAGTTCCAGTATTACTTCCGGAAAGGAAAAACAAATGGAGCTGTTGGTAAGAAATACCGGTTCCAGTGAATTGAGGAATATTGGCTTTAGCTATTCCAAACCCAAGGATTGGGAAATTTCCATGGAGCCGGATACTATTCCCGCGATCAAGGCCGGTAGTGCTACAAAGGTTAAGGCTACCATTAAGGCTGCCGATAAGGCTATTCCCGGTGATTATCTTCCCAAGATTACGGCCAAGACCCCGGAGGCCTCATCCACAGCACCCATTAGGATCCAGGTAAAAACCCCATTATTATGGGGGTGGCTGGGTATATTTATCATCTTGGGGACCTTGGGAGGCATTTATTACCTGTTCAAAAAATACGGTAGAAGGTAATGGCACAAAAGAGTATAGACATAAAGGGACTTACCAAGAGGTACGGTGACCGGGTGGCGGTAGATAACCTAGACCTTTCCATAAGCAAGGGCGAAATATTTGGTCTGTTAGGGCCCAACGGAGCGGGGAAATCAACCACCATCCTAATGCTTCTTGGGCTAACGGAGGTAGATTCGGGGAGCGTAAAGGTATGTGGTATAGATAGTAGTAGGTACCCCTTAGAGGTGAAGAGAAAGGTAGGATATCTACCGGAGGATGTTGGTTTTTACAACGATTGTTCAGGCTTACAGAACCTTATGTATGTGGCCCGCTTAAACAGCATCCCGGAGGAAGAGGCCAAGAAGGCAGCATTGGAGATATTGGCCGAGGTGGGCCTAGAGGATGTAAAGGACAATAAAGTGGGCAGCTATTCCCGGGGAATGCGCCAACGCCTGGGCTTGGCAGATGTGCTCATAAAAAATCCGGAAGTTATTATTTTGGACGAGCCTACCCTGGGCCTGGACCCCGAAGGGGTGAAAAAATTTCTTCAGCTCATTGTTGGCCTAAGCAGAAAAAAGGGAATTACCGTTCTGTTCTCCTCCCATCACTTGCACCAGATACAGCAGGTCTGTGATCGGGTGGGGATATTTGTTAAGGGCAAATTGTTGGCCGAGGGCAAAATCAGCACATTGGCCCAACAGTTATTTTCCAAAAACACTTTTACCCTGGAAGGGGGAATCTGCACTATGGCACTGGATAAAAACCGGCCCGTTCTTGCATTGGAGGAACTAATTCAAAAAATGAAGGATATAGAAGGGGTTGCCCAAGTAGAGCTGAGCGAGAATCACTTTGTACTGGAATCCAAAATAGACGTCTCCGCAGAACTGTCCAGACTGGTGGTGCAATCTGGATACGGCCTTAATTACCTCAGCAGAAAGGAATATGGGCTGGACGACATATATCATCAATATTTTCA
>JBFHGV010000585.1:0-2941 GCA_041582955.1 Arenibacter sp. | reverse complement strand
GCTCCTATAGCGATCATTTGATAAACACGCCAAACATAGACCGATTGGCGAAAGAGGGCATATTGTTTACGAACGCCAGTGTTACCAACTCTATATGTGCTCCCTCTAGGGCTACCATTCTTACAGGGAAACATACCCATATTAACGGAAAAATCGATAACCACAATCCGTTCGATACTACACAGGTTACTTTTCCACAATTGTTTCAGAATGCGGGTTACCAAACGGCCATGTTCGGGAAGTTGCATTTTGGAAACAATCCCAAGGGAGTGGACGACTTTATGATCCTGCCAGGGCAGGGGCATTATATTAACCCAGATTTTATCACCCAAAAAGGCGATACCACCATCACTGGATATGTTACTGATATTATTACCGATATGAGTCTTGAATGGTTGGATAAAAAACGAGACCCCAATAAGCCATTCCTCCTAATGTACCTGCACAAAGCCCCGCATAGACCGTGGTGGCCAAGGGCAGACAAGTTTAAGGAGTATACCCAAAAAACCTTTCCTCTGCCAGAAACTTTATTTGACGATTACTCCAATAGGGGTACGGCGGCCAAAACAGCCGAAATGAACCTCTTGTACCATATGCAATATAGCCATGACAGCAAGATATGGCCCGAAACCTTGGAAGCTATGGGGGACGTGCAGCCATTTGTTGAAGGTTCCCAGGCCAATGTGAATAACGAATTTAATCGCGGAAACGAAGAACAAAAGAGTCAGTACAAACCTATTATAGATGCCATAAACCAAGAATTTAAGGAAAAATGGCCTATTATGACCGACAAGGAAAAAATGATATGGAAATACCAGCGTTATATGCAGGACTATTTAGGAAGTATTTCCTCTGTGGACGATAATGTGGGACGGGTGCTGGACTATCTGGACAACAATGGCTTGGCCGAGAATACCATAGTGGTCTATACCTCCGATCAGGGATTCTATTTAGGGGAGCACGGTTGGTTCGATAAACGTTTTATCTATGACGAGTCCTTTAAAACACCGCTGCTAATCCGCTGGCCCAATGAAATAAAACCAGGAACAACAGAGGAGGAGATGGTGCAAAACCTGGACTTTGCCCAGACCTTTTTGGAAGCCGCCCAGATCAAGGCTCCGGATGATATGCAGGGGGAAAGCCTAATGCCATTATTAAAGGGGCAGCCGGATCAATGGAACAGGGATGCTGTTTATTACCATTATTACGAATATCCCAGTGTACATATGGTTAAGCGCCATTATGGTATAGTGACCAAAGAATACAAACTAGCACATTTTTACTATGATGTAGACGAATGGGAATTATATGACCGTATAAAAGACCCCAAGGAGCTGAACAATGTGTATGATGATCCAGACTATGCGGATATTGTAACAAAGCTAAAGAAAGAACTTGCAGCACTTAGGGTTAAATACAAGGATTCCAAGGAACTGGACGATAAATATATTGAGCAATCCAAAAAGTAATACCAAGATAGTACAGAATACCAAGCGTTTTGTAAAATGGGCAGGTCTAATAACCTGTCCATTTTTTTTTGAGGATACATTGGACCATTTAGGAACACCCCCATCCCCTTGTAAATCAACAATGCTAGGGTATAAGCTGCAAATCTGAACGGTTATTGGCAGGCAAGGGTGTTGAAATGGGTAAAATGTCCTTAAAATAAAAAGACATTTATTATCTTAGGAAGGCCTTTAAAAGGCTGATAATGAATGTAAAATATGATAAAAAGGGTTGTGTCGGGAATTAAGTCTGTAATAGCGGACACCCACAAGAAAAAATCAACGCAAATTGCCAAAGAATTTCTACTGCTATGGATAGAACAAAGAAGATTGCCATTTCATTATTTTAGCAGATTCCTCTATCGGACTAAATTTAAAAATTACCGGGATTATATTAGTACCGCAGATCTGACAAAACTTTATTGTTCCGATAAAATTCAAAATCCATTTTATGTGGATGTAGTAGAGAATAAATTGCTGTTCGCCCTTTTATGTGAATCCAATGGATTGTCTACACCACGTTTATACGGTTACAATTCTACTTCTAATTTTTATTGGAATAAAAAAAAATTACGCATCACCACGACCTCGGACTTATTGGAGTTCTTCCATGGAGTATTTCAACATTTTCAGGCTCATAAATTATTTGTGAAGAGTATAAGGGATAAGGGTGGCAAAGGAATATTTATGCTGGAAAAACAACACCTAAACAGGCAAATTGAAGAAATAGGAACAATAATCCTTGAAGGCTCCTTTATATACCAAGAGTGTTTGGTGCAACATGATGATATCAACAAAATTTATGAAAATAGCATCAATACTTTAAGATTTGATGTTTATATGGGTGAGGACAACCTGCCACATTTGCTGGGAGCTGTAATGCGATTTGGGCAAGGAGGCAGTGTAGTGGACAATAGAAGTAAGGGCGGGTTTTGTGTTTCAATAGATGATAAGAATGCATGTCTTATTGGAAAGGGATTTACTCAAATGACCTTTGGAGGAAAGGAATATCAACAGCACCCAGATTCTAACTATGTTTTTAATGGTTTTAGAATACCATTTTACGCGGAGTCCAGGCAATTGGCACTGGATATGAGTCTAATGTAACCCAACAAACTTATGGGATGGGACATTGCTATAACTCAAAATGGACCAATAACTATTGAAGGAAACCACAATACCAACATTACCATGTCTGAAGTGGGTTACGGTGGTTATAAAAAGCATCCATTGGTCAAGGAAATGCTAAGGGCTACCGTATAGTTTTGGTTCTTTTATTTGTGCGGCGCATAAATCTCAGGGTTTGGTATTTATGTTACTCTAAGTTAAATTATCTAAATAAATAATTAACGCGGTGTTGGAGCATATTAAAAGATTAACTGATGCATTGTGGCGCATACTTGTTCCGTATTTACGGTTAATTATGTTTGTGCTGC
>JBFHGV010000584.1:0-2970 GCA_041582955.1 Arenibacter sp. | reverse complement strand
TGTATAATACCCCTTTTCTGCCAAAATTCATCATAATTGGGATGGGCCTTAAGTTGTTGCCAAAAAACATTGTCTGCCCCGTAATACTGGTCTAAATTAGATAGCGGACCGGCATCCAAAAAGAATTGGTACTGGTCTTGTGTGCCCAATTCGGGAAAGCTATACCATGCTTCCTTGGTGGGTTGGTCCTTCATATGTCCAAAAACGGCAGTGGCCCTCCAATAGCTTAACAAATAGGCTCCGTTATGGTGAAAATCATCAAAAAAGAAGTCGCCTATCGGGGCTTGTGGTGAAACGGCCTTTAAGGCGGGATGGGCATCCAATAAAGAATAGGTAGAGTAAAAACCTGGATAGGAAATACCCCAAATCCCAACCTTTCCATTATGGTTATTAACATTGTTTATCAGCCATTCTATAGTATCGTAGGTATCAGAAGCCTCGTCTACCTCTCCTTCTTGTTTATTGGGAATATAAGGCCGCATATTGTCATATACGCCTTCACTGTTCCACCTACCCCTTACATCCTGGTAAACCACTATATTGCCCTCCTTCATCATCTTCTTATTGGGGGAAATCTTAGTTTTGTATTCATTGCTGCCATAGGGTCTACAACTATAGGGGGTTCTGGACATAATAATCGGATACTTTTTGGAAGTATCCTTTGGCGAATATATGGTAGTGTGCAATGCTATACCGTCCCTCATGGGAATGCTTACCTCCATCTTGTTATAATGGTCCTTGGGATTGTAGGTTTCCACCTTGGATGTGGTGGTCCTATTGGATGGCAGGTCCATGCCTATTCGCCCACAGGAAGTAAAAATAAGAGCGATTGTAAAAATTAAGATTTTGTTCATTTAGCAGTTGTTTTTAGATTCTTATGTACAAAAAGCATAAAGTGGGCAGGGTTATTTCCGCCCCACAATTACCTGTAAATACCAAAAAAAGGTAATGGCAATTGATTATTTAAGCTGACCCAATTGTTTAAAATTACTGACTCCTTTTTCCAACCATTCCTTATAGGTGTCCCTGTCCGTGTACTGTACTGCTGTGTTCAATACTTCCAAATCTGGCGATAAGAGCACATAGTATGGCTGGGAGGCCGCATTAAAATTCAAAGTTTGGAAGGTACCCCATTTTTCGCCCACAGTCTTTATTTTTTTCACTCGGCCAGACGCATACTTAAAGCTAAACTGTTGCGCTTCCGGAAGCTCTTTTCTATCATCTATATACAATGAAATAAGAACATATTCATCTTTAAGAATTGGATATATATCCGGTTCACTCCAAACGGTTTCTTCCATTTTTCTACAATTGACACAGGCCCAACCTGTAAAGTCCAACAATACAGGCTTATTAACTTCCTTGGCATAGGCCAAGCCCTTGTCAAAATCCTTAAAACAATCTATTCCCAGAGGGCAATCGCTTTCAGTTTCCACAAGGCTGTAAAAATCGGGAGGGGGAAAACCGCTCAACAATTTTAAATTGGTAATATTGGTAAGCCCTAGGATTAGGTAAATGGCAAAGCCTGCACTGGCCAAACCTACTATTTTTCTACCAGTAGATAGTGATTTTTTAGGTCCGTCATGTGGGAATCTGAAGATTCCGAACAAATAAAGGGTCAGCAATACAAATAGCAGTATCCACACCCCTAAGAACAATTCCCGTTTAAACAATCCCCAATTGCCTACCAAGTCCGCATTGGACAAAAATTTAAAGGCCAAGACCAACTCCAAAAAACCAAGGGTTACTTTTACCGTGGTCATCCACCCACCACTTTTGGGCAGTGAATTTAGCCATGCCGGAAACAGGGCAAACAATCCAAAAGGCAAAGCGAGGGCCACTCCAAAACCGATCATTCCGGCCGACAAGTTAGTGGCTACATCCCCGTCGGACAGTGCAGTACTGCCCAACAATCCGCCTAAAATAGGACCGGTACAGGAAAAAGACACAATAGCCAAGGTTACGGCCATAAAAAAGATACCAAATGCCCCGCCTACCTTGGAAGACGCCGAATCCATCTTATTGGCCCAAGAACTGGGCAAAGTGAGATCGTAATATCCAAAAAAGGAAAAAGCAAAGAATATAAATATGATAAAGAAAAAAAGGTTCAACCACACATTAGTGGCTATGGTATTCAGTATTTGAGAATCTACGGAATCGAATAAATGAAAAGGCAGACTTAACAAGAAATAGATCAAAACAATAAAAAACCCGTACAACAGGGCATTTGCTATTCCCTTGGACTTATTCCCTCCTTGCTTGGTAAAAAATGATACGGTCAATGGGATCATGGGAAATACACAGGGGGTCAGCAAGGCTATTAAGCCCCCTAAAAACCCTAATACAAAAATAGTCCATAAGCCGGATTTTTCCTCCATTACACCTTCTCCTGTCTGGGTGAGCAGGTCTTTGTTCTTTAAATCGAGTATCATATCGGCACTCATTTGTGCACTTCGCCCATCTACGGTCTCTTCGGCCACAACAGCCTTTTCCCCGGTTAGGGATATGTGGAATACTTCATCCTTTGGAATACAGACTTCTTTACAGATCTGATAAAACAACCCTATGGATACTTGGGTAACCTCCGGATTCAACAATTTAATCTTTTGGGTAAAGACGGCTCTATCCTTAAAAAAGGTTTCATCTACCTCAAAGATTTCCGAATATTCGGTAAGGGTAGCACTTTCGGAGGTAGGCCCAACCAATTCATAATCCTCACCGGCCTTTTCAAAGGTAAATTCACTGGGCAAGGAGCCGTTTTCATCGGTAAATTGAGAATAAATATGCCAGCCTTCATGAATATCGGCCTTAAATTTAAGGGTGTATTCGGTATCTGAATCCTTTTGTACCTCATAGCTCCACAGTGCAGGATTATCATCAGACTGGGAATACCCTATTACAAAACTGAATACCAATAACAATACTCCTAAGATATTTTTCATTGCAGCAAACTAATCTTTATAATATTTT
>JBFHGV010000583.1:0-2973 GCA_041582955.1 Arenibacter sp. | reverse complement strand
TACCTACAGAGGTGGTAACAGTAAATTTAAGGGTGTAGTCTCTGCCGGATATTTAAATCAGGAAGGTGTGCTTCTAAACACTGATTTTTCAAGATTGTCCCTCCGATCCAATCTGGACGCCACTATCAGCGATTGGCTAAGTGTTGGCTCCAATATGTTTGTTGCCTTTTCGGACAACAATTCCATACCGGAGGATGGCTCCAGGGGTATTATCATGAAGGCGGTAACGGCTAGTCCCTTACAGTCCCCTTATGATGAAAATGGCGATCTTAAGCCCTATATTCCTGCTGATTCTCCAGGTTATTTTGCCTATGCCAACCCTATATTTGAAGCGAATTCGCTAACCAATAATAGAATAGAAAGAGATATTAATGCCAGTATTAACCTGGACATGCAAATTCTTCCCGGCCTACATTACAAACCACAACTTTATGGACGCTTGTTAACAAGGGAGATAAATACGTTTACACCAAGTACCATTGGACGGTTTGCCATTGGAAACGCCTCCAATCTTTCACCTGGAGCGCCTCCGTTCGTAAATTCAGGTGCCAATCAAAAGAGTGATATTACCAATTGGGGCATTGATAATCTCCTTACCTATGATACTACCATTGGACAACATTCCATTAGTGCCCTATTGGGATATACTGCCCAAAAGCAAACAGGGGAATTGTCAACCATCAATGCCACTGGTTTCCCAAGTGATAATACCTTGAATTTTCTGGAGGCTTCTGAAGTTTCAGCTGCGGTAACAGATTTGACCAACTGGTCCTTGGCGGCATATTTTGCCCGACTTAGTTATGATTATAAATCCAAATATCTGGCGGAATTGAATTTTAGGAGGGAAGGATCCTCTAGATTTGGAGACGATAACAAGTATGGGAATTTCCCTTCGGCATCTGTGGGTTGGAGAGTCTCGGAAGAAAGCTTTTACCCGGAAGATTTCTTCATGAACGAGTTTAAACTGCGATCCAGCTATGGTATCACAGGTAATTCCGCCATAGGGGATTTTGATAGATTCGGGACCATACTTTCTATCCCCAACTTGAATAACCTGAACAATAACTTTAATTATGTGCTCAACGACAATATCCAGGTAGGGAAATCACTTACTTCCTTGGGCTCCAGTAATCTAAAATGGGAAACAAGTAAGCAATTGGACTTGGGGCTTTCCATGGGATTCCTTAGGGATGCCATTACTTTAAACGCAAGCTATTTTGAGAAAACGACAGAAGATATGCTCTTCAACCTTTCCATACCAAGGGCATCTGGATTTGCCTCCACAAGGACCAATATAGGGGAGATGGTAAATAAGGGTGTTGATATTGAGTTGGCTGCCCGTGTAAACAATGATAATTTTTCATGGAACAGTAATTTAAATCTATCGTTCATCAAAAATGAAGTAACCTATCTTCCTAAAGAAATATCACAAATTATCTCTACATGGAACGTTACCCAAGTAGGTCTTCCTGTGGGTTCGTTACGAGGTTATATTATTGACGGGATTTTTAATACCCAGGAACAATTGGACGACCCTAACCTTCATGGTTGGCCGGGCTCCAAACAACTTGGGGCCTATATTTACAGGGATGTAGATGGAGATGGTTCAATTACTGGTTTGGACAGAGATTATATTGGAAACCCACATCCTAAAGTTAATTTAGGCTTTAATAATGTAATCAATTACAAAAATTTATCCCTCTCCATATTGACTACGGGTGCATTCGGCTATCAAATTATTCCACAGTTGAACGAAGTGCTCTATAATGAAAAAGGTAGATGGAATGTTAGTACGGAATTTTTGGATAGATGGAAGTCAACGGAAAATCCAGGCAAGGGTTTGATTCCTTCCCTACATTATGCAAATCAACATGCTGCATCCAATCTTTGGGTGGAAGATGGGGACCATATATGGATAAAGAATGTTACACTAGGATACCAAGTACCTGTTTCGGTATTGGATAAAACCTTTATATCCAGTCTGCGGTTCCATTTTAGCGTACAGAATCTGGCGAAATTCACCAGTTACTCTGGCTGGAACCCCCAAGTAAGTAATTTTGGGAACAATCCGCAGGCATTAGGTGTGGACGACTTTTCATATCCTATAAACAGAACATACACCCTTGGTGTTAATATTAATTTTTAAAATATCCGCGATGAAAAAATATAGCTCAATATTAGGGTCAAAAAGGATACTATTTATAGTTTCAATATTAGTATTCCTAGGTTGTAATGAAGAATTTTTAGATGTTACTCCAGACCATTATTTAACTGAAGGCAATTTTTACCAAACAGAGGAAGATTTTGATCAGGCCTTGTTAGGTGTTTATGGAGGTATGCAAGATTATGTCTTAAGCGCTCATTTTTTAGAGGAAGGCAGATCGGATAATACTACCTATGATAACCTTTTGGATCAAGGTTCATTGGGAGGAGGAAGGCAATATGGCTTTTTGGACCAATTCAAAATGACATCGGTTGCTGGTCCCATTTCGGATGCATGGAACAATATTTATGGTGGAATAAAGGATTGTAATGTAACCTTGTTTTATCTTAACAGTGCTGAAATAGATCCAGATTCGGCCAAAATGTTGGAAGCCCAACTACGTTTTTTTAGGGCGTTTTACCACTTTGTTGCGGTGCGTTATTGGGGAGATGTACCCCTGCTTATAGAGCCGGTAAGTTCGGCGGAAGATGCGTTTGCCCTAAAAAGAAATCCTACTTCCGAAGTTTATCAGGCCATAGTGGATGATGCTGAATTTGCTATTTCCAATTTGCCCCTTGCCTATACCGGTAATGATGTGGGCAGAATTACCCAAGGAGCCGCGAGAATGCTTTTGGCCAAAGTTTATTTAACAAGCGGAGAGTATGGCAATGCCCAAATTCAGCTAAATAGTATTATCGGATCAGATCAGTACGATTTGTTGGACGATTATGCAGATATCTTTGATCCGGCAAATAAGTACCACCAAGAAT
>JBFHGV010000582.1:0-2983 GCA_041582955.1 Arenibacter sp. | reverse complement strand
ATTTTGGTACAGGAAAGTATATACGAAAAATTTATAGCAAGGGTCGTAGAACGTACCAATAAGATAAAGTTGGGGCATCCTTTGGATCCGGCAACTATGATGGGGGCACAGGCTTCAAATGATCAATATGAAAAAATCCTTAATTATATCAATATTGGAAAAGAGGAAGGTTGTGAAGTTCTTACCGGTGGCGGAGCGGCTTATAATGAAGGCTTGGAAAAAGGCTATTATATTCAACCCACCATATTAAAGGGCAATAACAAGATGAGGGTCTTTCAAGAAGAGATCTTTGGACCGGTGGTATGCCTTACCACATTTAAGGATGAGGCCGAAGCCATAGCTATTGCCAACGATACGTTGTATGGTCTGGGAGCCGGGGTATGGACCAGAGATACTCACCAAGCGTATAAGGTGGCTAGAGCCATAAAAGCAGGGCGTGTTTGGGTCAACTCCTATCATACCTACCCTGCGCATGCCCCCTTTGGAGGGTACAAAAAATCGGGAATTGGCAGGGAGACCCATAAAATGATGTTGAACCATTACAGGCAAACCAAGAACATGCTAATTTCCTACGATAAAAAGGCAATGGGATTCTTTTAAACTTTGATCAACATGGTAAAAAGAGTCTTGATTTCAGAAGTGGCCAAGCAAATATTGGAGCAATTGAAAACAGAACATGGGGAGCTAATGTTTCATCAGAGTGGAGGTTGTTGTGACGGGTCGTCGCCCATGTGTTTTCAAAAAGGTGAATTAATGTTAAATGAGACCGATGTTTGTTTGGGCGAACTGGAAGGCTGTCCTTTTTATATGTCCAAAGACCAATTTGAATATTGGAAACATACCCAGTTAACCTTGGATGTCACCAAAGGACGGGGATCTAGCTTTTCTTTGGAAATACCTCTCGGAGTGCGATTTGTTATTAAGTCGCAATTATTCACAGAAGAAGAACTAACCCAATTGAATCCGGTAGAGATAGCTGGGAGTTAATGGGGTTGTCCCCCTAATAGGTGAAGCCGACTTAAATTTAAATTTGAGTCGGTTTTTTTATGATCTGGGGATATTTAACAGCTTTTTAGTGACACATGGCAAGGTATTTGATATTTTTGTATCACATTAGTACCTTAGTATGCCTATGAGAATTATTCTTTTAATCTGCATCCTGTTTTTGTTTTCGGGGATAGGTAGGGCCCAAACAGACCTTCCTACAACCAATCCGTTGAAAATAGAAGGGGATAGAGGGGCCAGGAATAATCCTGAACAGGGAACCGCCTTAAAAATCCCGTCTGTAATTACCCTGAAGCCAACGACCAATCTTAGGGACTCCCTTACAGCCAGAAATATAAAGATGTTGCCCGATAGGGAGTTGGTTCAAGCAGGGCAGGACTTAAAAATTGATCCCAAAATTAAGCCCAAGGAAAAGGAAGGGGATTCTGGTTTTTTTGGAAATATGTATCTGGGAGATATCAAGACCAATGGTAAATTTGTTGGAATAGTATGTCGCGATCATGAATATGTAGATGGTGATAGAGTTAGGATATTGCTCAATGATGTAGTGGTGGAGCCCAATATTTTCCTGACCGGTTCCTTTAAAGGTATTAATCTGGATCTAAAAAAAGGATTTAACAGAATAGACTTTGAAGCGCTCAACCAAGGTACTTCCGGGCCCAATACGGCTCAGGTAAATGTTTATGATGATGAGGGGAAGATGATACATTCCAATATGTGGAACCTTTCTACGGGTTCTAAAGCAACCATCATTATTATTAAGGAATAATTAGAGGAAACACTTACATCAACCAATATGAAAGGTTATTATTATTTGCTTATTATCAATTGCTTGTTTTTACTTATTCCCTATTCCTTCAAGCTCTTCCGGAATTCTAGAAAGAACAAAAACGAGAGCAGCTAAGGCATCCTTTTTTGACCGTTGGACTATTGGCCCAACCAGATGAATTATTAATGGGTTTTGAGTACTTGGACAACCGTCGCATTTAGTGGCCTAGGTGCGCTACATGTCCTAGGTATTTATTTACTTCGTAGTATAAGAAAGATTATGAACCACTTGTCCATATTGTTTGTGCTGTTTGCTGCTTTTGTAGGTTGTTCACAGGGAAAGGAGTCCCTTGACTACGAACCCACTTTGGAGAGCCCTGCCAGCCCAATGTCACTTCCTCCCATTAATGGGGAAATGGATGGCCCCCACCTTAATGAATCGGGGACATATCATTATTTGGCCTTGGGCGATAGTTATACCAAGGGGGAAAGTGTAGTAAGAGCCAAAAGCTATCCGTTTCAATTAGCGGCCAAGTTGGAACAGGGGCTAAAAGTAGAGGTCAATACAGAAGTATTAGCCCAGACAGGTTGGACAACCTCTAATTTGTTGGATGCGCTAAATAGCGGTACCCGCCAGACAACCTATGATCTGGTTACCTTATTGATTGGGGTAAACAATCAATATCAAGGTATCTCATTCAACATATATGCCAAGGAGTTTTCCCAATTGTTGGACAGGGCCGTTGCGCTGGCTTACGGAAATCCAAAAAATGTGGTTGTTATATCCATTCCCGATTATGCTTATACCCCTTTTGCGGAGGGCAGGGATAGGAGTAGAATTTCCGAGGAATTGGATAATTACAATGCGCATGCCAAATCTGTAGCCTTGCAATATGGAGTGCCATTTATAAATATAACGGACATTACCAGAAACGGTTTGTCCAATCCAGAATTGGTAGCTAATGACGGACTACACCCCTCAGCTGAGGCCTATAAGGTGTTTGTGGATGTGCTGTATCCTATAATTCTTCCTATTTTTAAGTAGCTATGTTTTTCTTTCCAATCTAGGGTAGCGGGTTTGGGCAGGCTATGGTAAAGACACTCATTGTTCTGCAACGAATAACTTTACCTACATTTACATCTTATAAATCCCATGGCTAAAAATAGAACGCATAATGTCCAATAAAAAAGTTAGTATTCTTACCGCCTT
>JBFHGV010000581.1:0-2987 GCA_041582955.1 Arenibacter sp. | reverse complement strand
ACCACACTCTTCTCTTTAGTGGTCTAGGTAATTTCTTTGGAAAGGACCAGTCTTCCGAATTTGAAAATACGACCGTTTCTGGCGAAGATAACGATGCCAACCAACAGACTAGAACCGACTTCAA
Source organism: Arenibacter sp. (assembly GCA_041582955.1). Classification (GTDB taxonomy): domain Bacteria; phylum Bacteroidota; class Bacteroidia; order Flavobacteriales; family Flavobacteriaceae; genus Arenibacter. The sequence goes on along the minus strand of JBFHGV010000581.1, from coordinate 2,863 downwards.
GGAATCTGTGTTCACTTTTAAGCTGGACTATACCAAACCTTTCTCTGATAAATGGACCATGGAAAGCGGAGCACAATATGTCCTTAACGATGTTAGCAATGATTATGAGGTAAACAATTTGGTAAACGGTAGCTATGTAAACGATCCCGGACTTACCAATGTCTTTGAATATGACCAAAAAGTATTGGGTCTTTATAGTACGGGTTCTTATGAGGGGGCAAAATGGGGACTTAAAATGGGGCTGCGTTTGGAGCAAACAGATTTAAATACCTTGCTAACCAATACCAATGAGGCAAACAGCCAAAAATACACCAACCTGTTCCCCAGTGCGCATTCCTCCTATAAAATTACGGAGAAAATATCGCTACAAGCCGGTTATTCCAAACGAATTTATCGCCCTAGACTATGGGATCTTAATCCGTTTTTCAACATCCGCAACAATTTTAGCGTACGTCAGGGAAATCCTGAATTACTGCCCGAATTCACGGACTCCTACGAGCTGACCAGTATTTATATTTTAGGCAAGACCTCATTAAATATGGGTATTTACCACCGTTATACCACTGATGTAATAGAGCGCGTCTCCACCTTTGAAGATAATGTAAATACGGTTAGACCAGAGAACATTGGAACCAATAGGTCTACAGGGGTTGAGTTTAACGCCAAGTACAGTCCCATTAATTGGTTGGTACTCAATGGCGATTTTAATTATAGCACCTTTGCGAGGGAGGGGATTTTTGAGGCCACCAATTTTGATTTTAATGGGGACCAGTGGTCCTCCAAGCTTATGGCCAAGTTAAAATTGCCTGCCGATATAGACTTGGAAGCCACCGGAAATTACCAATCTAGCTTTGAGACCGTACAAAGCGAGGTAGAGGACCAACTCTTTATGGATCTAGGAGTACGTAAAAAACTGCTAAAGGGCAAGGCAGTACTAAGCCTTAGTGTTAGGGATGCCTTTGCCTCCAGGGTAAGTGAAAGCGCTATAGCCCAAACGGACTATTACATTTACAATAGGCGTCAAAGGGGCCGTTTTGTAGCTTTTGGTTTTAGTTATGGTTTTGGAAAGGGTGAGGCCATGGAGTTTTCCGGAGCCAAAAGACGATAAGACCTGAAAACAAGCAACATCATTGGATTAATAGTGCTACCGCATTTCTGAGCGTTTCTATAAAAGATAAGGGGAGTAAATACAATGGCCATTGTAGTGGTTTTGTTTCCTGTGCCGTATCTATGCACTATTTCTACACATATACTGCTTTACAAAACTTTTAACGAATTCTAGGATTTGCTATCTTAGGACTTTAAAGATATATGGGTCCTGTTCTTATTTGGATGGTGGACATATATGGGGCTTATAAATTTTATCTTAATACCCAAGGTTTTAATTAATCCCTATAATACGGTTAGTAAAATATATTCGCCCCTCGCCCCATAGACCAGTAACCCCTTATACAAGGTAAATCAACAAACGTAATATCTAAGAAAATGGAATCGGACAATAAAAAAACAATTGTGGTAACAACAACTGTTACAGCAGCAATTGATAAGGTTTGGGACTGCTGGACCAATACCGATCATATAATTCATTGGAATTTTGCTTCTCCGGAATGGTGTTGCCCGAAAGCAGAAAATGATGTTGTTCCAAATGGTACATTTTCATGGCGAATGGAGGCCAAGGACGGCAGTACGGGCTTTGATTTTAATGGAACCTATAAGAATGTCCTAAAAAACCAATACATTACATACCTCATATCGGATGGTAGAGGTGTTAGAATCGACTTTATAAAAAATGGGGATCAAGTCACCGTTCGCGAAACTTTTGATGCGGAAGACAGCCATTCCAATGAACAGCAAAGAGCAGGGTGGCAAGCTATTTTGGACAATTTTAAAAATTACGTGGAATCCCAAAAATAATAGGCACGGCACTTACTATCACTGTAATGAAATCACTTACCTAACAAACAAATAACCACTTAAGTTTTACTATATGAAAATTGCAGTATTTAGCACCAAATCTTATGATAGGGAGTACTTTGAAAAATATGGAGATACCCATCATTATAGTGTATCATTTTTTGAAACTGCCCTTAATTGGCATACGGCCGGACTTACAGTAGGTTTTGATGTGGTCTGTGTTTTTGTAAACGATAGTGTTGACAAGGACACCATAGAGCTATTGTCCAAAAACGGAATTAAGCTAATAGCACTGCGTTGTGCCGGTTATAATAATGTAGATCTTAAATCGGCTAAAAAACACAATATAAAAGTGGTAAGGGTACCTGCGTATTCGCCCGAGGCCGTAGCAGAACATACGGTAGCACTAATTTTAACCTTAAACAGAAAAACACATAAGGCTTACAATAGGGTAAGAGAAGGTAACTTCTCCTTAAAAAATCTTATAGGTTTTAATCTCTCCGGTAAAACGGTAGGGGTCATTGGCACCGGACAAATTGGTGTCGCCTTTTGCAGGATCATAAAAGGATTTGGGTGTAACATTGTTGCTTTTGATATAAGCAAGTCGGATGAATTGGTACAACTAGGTGTGCAATACCTACCTCTGCACGAAGTACTAAAACGTTCAGATATTTTATCCCTGCATTGTCCATTGAATCCAGAGACCAAACATTTGGTGAATGAAGAATCCATAGCTATGATGAAAGATGGAGTAATGGTCATTAATACCAGTAGGGGAGCCCTGATCAATACTGCAGATGCTATCCAAGGACTTTCCGATAAAAAAATTGGGTATCTGGGAATTGACGTTTACGAACAAGAGGAAAACCTTTTTTTTGAGGATTTATCAGAAAGCATAATTCAAGACGACCTTATTTTGCGGTTAAATAGCTTCCCCAATGTATTGATT
>JBFHGV010000580.1:0-2988 GCA_041582955.1 Arenibacter sp. | reverse complement strand
GGCTACCACAGCAGGGAACTACCAGTAATGGGCAGGACCAGTCTGGACGTGCAAATGCAGTCCGAGGTCACCGAACTACAGGAAGTAGAGGTGAATGCTGGCTATTATACCGTAAAGCAAAAGGAACGCACCGGAAGCATCAGTAGGGTGGCGGCTGCGGAAATAGAACTACAGCCCATTGTAAGTCCGTTGGATGCCTTGCAGGGCCGCATGGCAGGGGTGGAAGTGGTGCAAAGAAGTGGAATTAGGGGTTTGGCTTCACAAATTCTAATACGTGGACAAAATAGTCTGCGCAATAGTAGGTCGGATAATGGAAATTTACCCCTCTATATTGTGGACGGCGTCCCTATAGATTCCAAGCCTCTTAGGAGCAGTGGGGCACTTACAGATGTACCCGGTTTAGATCCTCTTAGCTCCATAAACCTTTCCAACATTCAGAGTATAGAAGTATTGAAAGATGCAGATGCAACCGCTATTTACGGATCGCGCGGTGCCAACGGTGTAGTATTGATAACTACCAAGAAGGGGTATGGAAATAATGGAAAATTGCGATTTGAGACTAAGCTTTATTCAGGAATCTCTACCGTATCCAACAGGATGTCCTTATTAAATACAGAACAATATATAAGCATGCGAAAACAAGCTTTTTTGAATGACGGGGTGGAACCTACCCCGCGAAACGCTCCCGATTTATTATGGGACCAGCAGAGGTATACGGACTGGCAAGATGAATTTTTTGGAGGGACCTCCGAAGTTACCGATACGCATCTGGCAATATCCAGTGGCAATGAAACCACTTCTTTCCTATTGGGGGGGTCATATCATAATGAGGGCACGATTTTTCCCGGAGACTTTGGTTATAACAAGGTTACGGCAAATTTTAGTTTAAATCATAGGTCTTTGAACCAAAAGTTCCAGATTAATTTTTCCACTAATTATGGAATTGACAACAATAGGCTTTTTAACAGTGTTAATTTAATAAACTATGCCTTGTCCTTGCCTCCCAATGGCCCACCAATATATAATGAAGATGGCCAATTGAACTGGGATGATTGGATTTGGGGAAATCCATTTTCAGAGCTGTATAAACCACAGGAAATCAAAAGCAACAGCCTCCTATCCAATATGGGGGTATCCTATGAGTTTATAAAAGGATTGGTACTAAAAGCAAATTTGGGATATTCCAATCTAGATAACAAAGAGGTGATCAAGGCACCTAAGCTGGCCTACAATCCCTTAATTTGGGACAGAATAAATTCTTCTTCCACACATTCCCTGGTCCAAAGAAGGTCATGGATCATAGAGCCACAAATACAGTATGAGCGGCGTTTTGGAAAATTGGATATAAAGACATTGGTAGGCGGTACTTTTCAAAATAGTCAAAACGATCTTCTGCTTTCTGTGGGAACTGGTTACAGTGATGAGCATCTGATAGGAAATTTGGCCGCTGCGGATGACGTACGTATTAACGTCAACGAAAATATAGAGTATAAGTATAATGCCATTTTTGGACGTTTGGGTCTGGATTGGGACAAAAAATATTATATCAACCTAACGGGTAGAAGGGATGGCTCCTCACGTTTTGGACCCAATAAACGTTTTTCAAATTTTGGGGCAATTGGGGCGGCCTGGATCTTCTCGGAAGAAGGATTTGTTAAAAAACACTTTCCAATATTAAGTTTTGGGAAGTTAAGGGGCAGTTATGGGACTACCGGAAGCGACGGGATACCTGATTATGGTTACTTGGATACGTACCAACCCACGCCGGGGCCAAAAGGACTATACCCCACACAACTCACCAATCCGGATTACTCATGGGAAACCAATAGGAAATTGGAAGCTGCACTACAGTTGGGATTTATAAAAGATCGTATAAATATCGGACTTGGTTGGTATAAAAATTTGTCATCCAATCAATTGGTAGGGTATCCACTTCCGGCAACAACCGGTTTTACTTCGGTTCAGGCCAACCTCCCGGCCACTGTTCGGAATACAGGATGGGAAATAGAGGTCTCCACAATGAATTTAAATGCCAAAGATTTTAGCTGGCAAACCTTTATAAACTTCACTTTTCCCGAAACGGAATTGGTAGCATTTAAAAACCTGGAGCAAACTTCTTATAGGAACACCTATAGGGTAGGGCATCCGTTGAACATCGCCCTGCTTTACCATTATGATGGAATTGATCCGGAAACTGGTCTGTACAAGGTAAAGGATATCAATAATGATGACAAATTTAATTATGATGACCGTACAACGATCAAAAATATCGGAAGGGAATACTATGGGGGACTGAGCAATAACATCCGTTACAAAGGGCTTTCGCTTCGATTCCTGTTGGAGTATGTAAAACAAAATAATTTCACCCATTTAACTACGTTGACCGCCCCCGGAACCTACGGCAATAAATCGCAGGATATTTTGAATGCCTGGACCGGAAGGGAAGATGATAGTGATATCCAAAAACTATCCCAATTGACCACAGCATACCGGGCCTATTCCAATGCTATAAAAAGTGATCTTGCCATTGGTGATGCCTCTTTCCTAAGATTAAAGACCTTGTCCTTATCCTACGAACTGCCTTCCAATCTGTTGAATAGATACAATATACAGAAATGCAGTCTATTCGTTCATGCCCAAAACTTGTTTACGATTACAAAATATGAGGGTATGGACCCCCAAGGAGGGCAAGTCTTGCCGCCGTTACGTACGGTTACTTGCGGAATTCAATTAAATCTTTAAAGACTAAAATTATGAACAATAAATTTTTTAATAACCATTTATTTAAGGTTCTCTTGGTTGCAATTTGTGGTTTTGTTGCTTCTTGTGAAGATTTTGTGGAGGTAGAAGTCCCAAATCATAAAATTGTGAGCCAGACTGTGTTCAATAATGACAACACGGCCAATAGTGCTTTAATCGGTATTTACAATGAGCTGTATCGATCATATTGGTCTGGAGGAGGAAGGAATTCGATCTCGGTGCTGTCGG
>JBFHGV010000579.1:0-2989 GCA_041582955.1 Arenibacter sp. | reverse complement strand
TGTATTGAACACATTGTTGAGTTTTACTCGCATATCTATGGGCATGGCGCTTTTAAAAGGGCTTATCTTGCTGCTAAAGGAAATGTTAAGCACCTGATACCCCTCCGTTACTTCTTCGGGAGGCACTATTTCATTTTGTGCTGCCGTAATCCTATAGTCGGCCATTACTTGAGGTTCTCTGAAAAAGAGAACGTTCTTGAACTTATAGGTAGTTGAGAACAGTCCTGACAATGGGGGTGAAAACGGAAGAGTAAACCCCTTCTTGGGTCCGCTTGTCTGCCTAGAATAAACGTACTCTGCAGAAGCATTCAATTGTAGATTTTTTAATACAGTGGTACTTGCCCTAATCTCTCCTCCAGCCCTAAATACCTGGCTCTGGGTATACTCATAAATTTGAAGGGTTTCATAATAATTTGAGGTGGGATTTAGGTAGATGTAATTCTCAAAAAAATTTATAAAGGGACTGACACCAATACCAAATGCAGCAGTGGTATGGTCTATATCCAGATCCAATTGATACGATGATTCAGGATCAAGATCTAGATTTCCCCTTTCGTACCGATACATATGATAGTTTACGCCGTCCGAGGCCAGTTCGTTGGCCAAGGGCATTCTAAAACTCTTTCCTAGATTGATTTTATAGGTGGTGTTTTTATGAATAAAACTTAGTCCAAGGGAGGCGCTGATATTACCAAATTCCATGGTTTTGTTTTGGGCCCTTTGCAAATAGATGTAGGATGTGGATCCGTCACTGTTGTTTACGGTCGTGGGATACCAGTCATAATAGGATTTGCTATTCAGCACCCCATAATCATATCGCAAGCCTCCTAATAAATGTAGATCTGGATGAAGCTCAAATTGGTCATAGCCATAAGCCCCTATGGTAAAACGGTTGTAGGCAGGAATCAGAAACCCCCATCCCCCAATGTTATTATCTTGATATTCCAAATTTACACCTGCTGTAACATCATGCCTTTCATTGGGGCTAAAAGAGTCTTTTATATTTAAGGCATAGGTGTTTTTGTTAAATATCCGTTCCTTGCTATCAGCTGGGGTTGGCATATAGCCATGTGGGACGGGTTCGGAAAGTTCCTCTCTATGATTGTTTTGATACCCCAGATCCAATTGAAGGTCATGATTTCCTATAGCTAGGGAGGTATTGTTCGTAATTTTAAAATGGTTAACCTTATGATGGGGCAAATCGATATCCCTGTTAGAGTGATCATAATCAATGCTGGAGCTTCTGACTTCCAAGCCATGGGCATTGGCAAAAAAGCCATTTTTAGCATTTACATTACTAAAAGTAGTTTCGGACTTTAAGTTGTCTGTAATAAAGCCAATCCCCAAGCTTGCATTAGCTTCCCGCCCGGCTGTATTTCTTAAATTATTGTCATGCAGTTCAAAGATGTAATTTTCATAATTGATTTTATCCGTTGGTACTTTGTAATCGCCATAATCCCTATAGGTTAATCGCCCGCGATAAAACCACTTGTTTTTGCGTTTTTGTATGCCTGCTGAAATCCCTAATAAGTCATTATTATTTTCGCCCAACAAGTTCACTTCACCCTTCAGCGAATTTTGAACAGGCAATTTTGAAGCCTGTATATCTACCACGCCTGCAATGGCATCGGAACCATATTGCAAAGAAGCGGGACCCTTTATAATTTTCACTGTTTCTACTCCATACTGGTCAATTTCCAATCCATGGTCATTGCCCCATTGTTGGGCCTCGTGCTTTATGCCGTTTTGCACCACAACTACCCTGTTGAACCCCAGGCCTCGGATTACTGGTTTTGATTGGCCTGAGCCAATATTTATGGTGCTTACACCAGGTATATTCTTCAAGGTCTGCATTAGACTGTTCTCCCTGTTCTTATCTAGAAAATCTTTGGAAACTGTGTGCGACACAACAGCATATTCCTGGTTCTCCCTTTTTTTAGTTTTACCGTTGACTTCAACTTCTTGTAGCTCGGTGGCAGACTCCTTTAGGGCAATGTTTAGTGGATTCATCTTTGGTCCAACCTTAAAAGTTACCGTCTCTGACGAGTAACCAATGTGGGAAATAGTTAAGGAGTATGTGCCGCGGACAACATTCTTTATGGTAAATGTCCCTGTAGACGACGAAATGGAAAATAAGCCTTCACCAATAACATTGGCTCCTTCTATAGGCTGTAAGGTATTAGCGTTTATCACAGACCCTTTAATTTGAAAAGAATCTTGCGCAAACACAATAGAGCATAGGCTAAAAAATAGCCATGCGCTCAGTGCTTTATGAATCATGATGTTTTACAATAAGTTTGAACAATTGCCAAATGGCGGGGTCTTTACAAAACCTATGCAAATAATTCTATATGGAAATTGATATTGCTTTCTTGGTCCAAATCGATTGCGAAAAGACTGTGGTATTGCCAGTTCCTTAACTTCAAACGGCGATTATTTGAAACAATCTAAATACCGTTCTCAATTAGGGAATAGGTATAACTATTAAGCATTGGAGTTATCCAGAATAGTAAAAAGAATTAAATGCAAGGGAGACTTACAGTAAAGCGGGTGGAGGTCGAGAAAAGAGTTGGTCCGGAGCAATAGTACTTGAAACAACAAAATCGTAATCTTCAGATTTCTCTATCTGAGGTAGAAATTCTGTGTTTTTAATACCGTAATCCGGTATATCTGCTGAAATTGCCGGAGTTAAGTTATGGGAGACCGCATGGTCGCATATATAACAATGCAATGCATGCTCCTTATCGTCTGTATGGGAAAGCACATGAAGCCCTGTCATTTTCATTGTGAGGAAAAGAGCAAGGAACAGAATGCTGATACTATTTTTTAGACGACTATTTTTCATCAAATGCAAACATAATGAAATAAGGAGAATACGGTGTTAAAATAATCTTAACTATAATTAGTGTTTGTGGTGAACCCTTAGCCGTAGTAATTTCCAGTTATAATAGTGGGCCAATGATACCAATAAGGTGCCAACTATGGTAGT
>JBFHGV010000578.1:0-3000 GCA_041582955.1 Arenibacter sp. | reverse complement strand
TTTCCAACGTTTTTTTAAAAATTCCTTAATGGCATTTTCCCGTTGATTTTTGCCAGGACGGTAGAAGCTTGTATTGGCTACCTCTTTGGGCATAAATTCTTCTGCTATAAAATTATTTTCATAGTCATGGGCATATTTGTATTCTTCACCATAGCCCAGGTCTTTCATAAGTTTGGTAGGAGCATTGCGTAGTGCTAAGGGAACAGATAGATCACCCGTTTGTTTAACGGTTTGCTGCGCCTTGTTGATGGCCATATAACTGGCATTGCTTTTGGGTGAGGTGGCCAAGTAAATAACACACTGACTTAAAATTATACGCGCTTCCGGATATCCTATGGTTGTAACGGACTGAAAAGTGGTATTGGCCATGACCAAGGCGGTAGGATTGGCATTGCCAATATCTTCAGAAGCTAAAATAAGCAAGCGCCTTGCTATAAATTTTACATCTTCTCCCCCCTCTATCATCCTTGCCAACCAGTAAACGGCAGCATTGGGGTCGCTTCCCCTGATCGATTTTATAAAGGCCGAAATGATATCGTAATGTTGCTCCCCTGTTTTGTCATATAATACGGTGTTCTTCTGTATTTTGCTTAGGACTAATTCGTCTGTGACAATAACGGTATCTGTATCCTCCGAATTGATGATAAGTTCAAATATATTCAGCAATTTCCTTCCGTCACCTCCGGACAGGCGCAATAGGGCTTCGGTTTCCTTGAGGGTTATTTTTTTCTTTTGTAATAGGTTGTCCTGTTTCATGGCCCTGTGGAGCAAGGCTTCAAGGTCTTCCTTGCCAAATGGATTTAGGATGTAGACCTGGCATCTAGACAGCAATGCAGGAATTACTTCGAAACTCGGGTTTTCTGTAGTGGCACCAATAAGTGTTACCCATCCTTTTTCCACGGCCCCTAATAGTGAATCTTGTTGGGATTTACTAAAGCGATGAATTTCATCTATAAAAAGAATAGGATTCTTGGTGGTGAACAATCCTCCACTTTGCTTTGCCTTTTCTATAACCTCTCTTACATCTTTAACACCACTGCTTATAGCGCTCAAGGTGTAAAAGGGACGACCACTTTCGTGGGCTATTATATTGGCCAAGGTAGTTTTTCCCGTGCCCGGAGGGCCCCAAAGAATCAAGGAAGGCAAGATTCCTTTCTTTATTTGATGGGTCAATGATCCTTTTTCGCCCACCAAATGGTTCTGGCTTATGTAATCTTCAAGTGTTTTGGGGCGTACTCTTTCTGCTAATGGCTCGTTCATAATGTAAAAATAAAACAAAGTTGGAATAGGATTGCTCCTAATCCCTACTTTTAAGATGTATATGAAGAATTATGACAATTTAGCCGTTTTTACTTTTTTGGTTTCAATATTGTAAGATTAATTATATTTCAGCCTATGAGAGAAAGTAGCTATTTTAAATATACCAATCTAGTGGTCTTATTGCCCCTTATCGCTGTACTTTCTATTTGGACTGTTTATTGGTTTGAAATAAAGTTTCAGGTAAATTTTAATCATTATGGGGTATATCCAAGGACATTGAGGGGACTAAGGGGGGTGGTGTTGAGTCCGTTTATCCATTCCTCTGTAGATCATTTGTACAATAACACCATACCCATTGCGGTGCTTACCGCATCCTTAGCTTATTTTTATAGGAATATAGTGTTTAGGGTACTGTTATGGGGAATTTTACTGTCCGGAGCAATAACCTGGCTTATAGGCAGGCCTTCTTATCATATAGGAGCCAGTGGTTTGATCTATGTGTTGGTCAGTTTTGTTTTTTTTAAGGGCATTTTATCCAGGTATTATAGATTGGTAGCCTTGTCCCTAGTTGTAGTTTTTATCTATGGGAGTTTACTATGGTATATTTTTCCTGTAGAGGAGGGGATTTCCTGGGAGGGTCATTTAGGTGGATTTGTTACGGGACTGTTTCTGGCATTTGTTATAAAGTCACCCTTGCCCAAGGTAAGGAAATATGATTGGGAGAGGGAGGACTATAATGAGGAGGAGGACGAGTTTCTAAAACATTTTGACGAAGATGGGAATTTTATAGAGAACAAGCCCCCTGAACCCACTGACTTGGACGATAATATTGTGATTAAATATCACTATAAAAAGGACGCCGGGGAAGGGAAGGAAGACATTTAGGCAAGGTATAGTGCTTTTAACCTTTGTAACATAAAAGTATAAAGTTCCCCTGGGCAAGAATAAGACTTTCCAAAATGAAAGGGTGTTAAAGGTAAACCAATATAGAAAGGTCTATTTCAGCAATTCCTGCCGTTGTCTTACTGCCTCATAAAGGAACACGCCACAGGCTACGGAAACGTTTAAAGAGCCTATTTCTCCCAACAGGGGCAGTTTGGCCATATGATCGGCAGCCTTTAAAATGGATGGGGATATACCCACGTCTTCAGACCCCATGATAATGGCGCAGGGTTCTTTAAAGGACACATCGTAAATGGTGTTTTCTGTTTTCTCGGTAGCGGCAACTACCTGTATGTTGGAAGCCTGTAAGTAGAAGACAGCGTCCTTAATGTGATCTACTTTGGCAATGGGCACACGGAATGCGGCGCCAGCAGAGGTTTTAATGGTGTCGGCAGTAACAGGGGCAGCTCCTTTTTTTTGGATGATGATGCCATCTACACCGGTACATTCGGCTGTTCTTATAATGGCCCCAAAATTCCGCACGTCCGATAGCTGATCCAATAATAGGAAAAGAGGTGTTTTACTTTTTTCCAGCACATTCTCTACTAATTCTTCAAGGCTTAGAAATGCTACAGGGGATATGTTGGCAACCACGCCTTGATGGTTGTTCTTGGTGAGTCGGTTTAATTTTTCAATAGGTACATAGGAAGCACTAATGCCGTTTTTACGGATCAAGGTTTCCATATCCTTGGAGAGATCTCCCTTTAGCCCTTTTTGGATAAATACCTTGTCTATGGGCTCGTTAGATTTTATGGCTTCTATGACTGCTCTGATGCCGTAAATTTGTTGGGTGTTTTT
>JBFHGV010000577.1:0-3005 GCA_041582955.1 Arenibacter sp. | reverse complement strand
TTTTACGGCGAACTAAAAGTGAACAAAAACCAGTTATATACCATTTCCGCAGCTAGAAGAAAAGGGTTTAAATGGGACTGGAAACACAAGGGCAATGAGAGATGGGGAGCCACCGCCGCTATCAATACCGGTATGGACATGGCCAGGGCATTATCACGCGACCCTAATATGAAGGTTTTGATCCTAAACGGTATCTACGATATTGCCACGGTCTTTTACGGGGTAGAGCACAGTATTAACCATATGGGGCTCACAAAAGAAATCAAGGACAACATAAGAATGGAATACTATGAGGCCGGTCATATGATGTACACCCATAAACCCTCTATGGAAAAATTTAGAAAGGATGTGGCGCAATTTATCATTTCTGCATCAAAGTAAGCAGACAAACCGCCCCAATAACTAGCCAAAATGGTTTGTTATTGGGACGGTTTTCTCTTATTTCCACTCAAAATCCCCGCTTTCAAGCTCCCAATCATTACCAAAAAATCCAGCGCATTTTACCGCCGACATGCCTTGGGTAAGCACTTCATCATTAAATAGAAGTACATCTGGGAAAGTAGTTCCGTTTACCAGATAGTGATTGGCATAGGCTGCCTTCATTCCCGCGGCACCTGTAGCCGTTACCACCCCCACACTTGCCCTATCGCTATCCGATCTTGGCACTATAAAATACATGCCCCAATTGGAACCGCTTAGGCTTTTATTCCCAAATTCCAATTTATCATTATATACTTGCAAGGGGCTATCTTTTAAAAGCTTGTTCCAGGCCGCATTATTGGACCTATTGCCATAAACCACCACATTCCGATCAGCATAGTCCTTGGGCGAAAAATCGGTATCCGCCACCAATTCAATATTACCATTGGCCTTGTACCAAAACGTATCGGCATCAAATCTCGCCTTGTTGTAGTACCATTCATTTTCCGTGGGTGTCCCCTTAGTGGCATAGACAAACACCACATCATTTCTAAAAGCGTCTTTAAAGCCGCCATTTCTATGTGGGCCTTTTTCCTTTAAGGATGGCTTGGCCACAATTTTCCAATCCCCATTACTCTTGCCAAAAAACACCCGTCCCTTTACGGGGAGTACCATCTCCTTACCATTCAATACAATCTGATCTATCGTCTCCGGTATTTGGGTAAAATCTACCTCCAACAAGGAAACATTTTCGGTATCCAAAATAAATTTGTTTTCCCTCAATAAATTAAAGGAGCTTACCTCAAAAGGGTTTTCTTGTTGGTGGATCGTTACAAAATGGGACGTAGCCGATACCCCAGGTGATCCCGTATTGAACTCTAGTTTTTTAATGTCCTTTGCTTCCGGAATTGTTCTCTGCTCAAAAAAGTTAAAAATAGGCTCCCAATCTACACTGTGGTCCCCGTACCAATGCGTACCCCCTGGATATTCATAATAAGTAAAATCTGTATGGAACTTCCCTAATCGCTCCCTCATATCACGGGCAATATAAGTGGGTACAACATTGTCCAATTCCCCATGAAGTACATATACCCCATGGTGTAAATAATTTCGGATCAACTTCAAGGTTCTACTTGGCGTTCCCGCCCTCTTGATCATGTTTTCAACCGGGGTAGGCACATAATCCATTGTAATTCTCTGAAACATCTTAGGCGTAATACCGTATTGCTGCCTTTGTTCAGGGGAGAGTTCTGCAATTCGCTTAGTTCTTCCTCCTCGGTACAGCAACAGGTCTGGATATCCTGCACAAGGGGCAATGGCCGCAAATTGATCGGGGTAGGTTGCCCCCAAATACCATGTACCGTGACCTCCCATGGAATGTCCGGTTAAATAGATCTTCTTATCATTGGGTTTATAAATCCTTTTACCTTCGGCCAAAACCTCCAAGGCATCCAACCTGCCCCAGTCTTCCCAAGCAAACCCAAAAGGTCTTCTATTGGTAGGAGCCACTAAATTACCCCAATCTTTTTGTTTATAGGCGTTTGCCTGATTTACAGCCTCTACAGAGGCACCATGAACAGAAAGAAACAAGGCAGCCCCTTGGGTATTGCCATTCTTCTGCGGTGCAACGCTAAAATACTGTACGCTCCCATCAATATCACTAATAAATGTTCTCTTGTGGTGCTTAAATTTTGACTTCACATTTAATTTCAATATTTCAGAAGACTCCAATTGCCCCTTGGCCGATTTTAATGCCAGTGCAACCTCGGCTTTATCCCTCTGGAGCTCCAATCCGGATGCCGCAATGACAAAAGGAATTTTATAAACACTCATTGGCGGTATATCTGGAATCAAAGTACTATGTACCCTTTCCTTTAAAGAAGCTTCAATACTATACCCCTTGACCCATTTTTGGGAGGCATTGATTACCCGTATGGCAGCCTGGTACTCCCCTTCTTCCTCTACCAAAAGATCAGGTGCTGTAACATCGCGCTTGGTAAACTGAACTAATGCCTTAGGCTCCAACAACCTTGCCCTTACCCTTGGGAAACGCCCCACTTTTAGAACAAAAACATTCTTCCCTTTTTTTAATGTTAAAGGGATAAGGTTATATCCAAAATCATAGTGATCCCCCTCATAAGGCAATCCGTTTATGGCAGCCAGTGAATGTCCGGAAGCTTCAAACAATACGGTTTTCTCGGTTCCCGAACGATAAGTAAGATACACATAACCAGATCTTAATTCCCTTCCCGAAAAACTATTTGTACTATCAACTTCTATTCCTTTCCATTTTAATTCCCTTCCCATAAAATCTATATCAAAAACATCATCAGGGGACACCTCCTTGGACGGATCCATCAGGAAAGTATCAAAGACGGGATCTACAGGAAATGATGAGGATTCAAAACCAAGGCTTGGCAGCGTTAGCAACAATCCCTTGTTAAAAACATGCATTACTTTTCCCTCATGTATTTCCTCCACTTTTTCCTTGCCAAAATATTCCACTATATTTCCTGTTCGCTGTTGACCCGAAAGGATAAAAGGAAGGCTAAAAAGTACCCCCAAAATAAAGGTGAATTTCTTGT
>JBFHGV010000576.1:0-3029 GCA_041582955.1 Arenibacter sp. | reverse complement strand
GATGTTATACGAGTATCCTCCGGGCAGACTGGAAATAAACTCATGTACCCCAATTTGTTTAGCAGCCTGTTCCATAACTTCTAGGGTAATGTCCTGATTCTTCAAGGAAATATTATTGGCTATGGTATCGGCAAACAAGAATACATCTTGTAGTACTACAGCTATCTTGGACCTTAAAGAATTTAACTTATAGTCCCTGATATTTATCCCATCTACCAAAATAGCACCGGAATTTATCTCATAAAAACGGTTGAGCAAATTAATAATAGTTGATTTTCCTGCTCCGGTTGCCCCAACAATAGCTATGGTTTCCCCGGCATTTACGTTGAACGAAATACCGTGCAACACTTCTTCATCCTCCAAATAACCGAACCGTACATTCTTAAACTCTATACCGCCCTTCACCTCCTGCTTTTCCACTGTACCAAGATCCTCAATATTACTACTGGTATCCAGAATTTTGAACACCCTATTGGCGGCAACCATTCCCATTTGAAGGGTATTGAACTTATCGGCAATTTGACGAAGAGGCCGGAACAACATACTGGAAAGTAATATGAACATAAAGATAGTACCGTATTCTTCCTGGCTTATATTGGCAACATTTTGAAGTCCCCCGTACCAGACAATCAAGCCCACGGTTATGGAAGAAACAATTTCGGCCACCGGAAAAAAGATGGAATTGTACCAAACTGTTTTTAACCAGGCATTTTGATGTTTTTCATTAATTTTTCTAAACTTTTCCTTTTCTATTTCCTCCCTAGTAAATAACTGCACTATCTTCATTCCCGTAATGCGCTCCTGAACAAAGGAGTTAAGGTTGGAAACCTGCGCCCTTACCTCAATAAAAGCAACTTTCATGGCCTTTTGAAACAATCTTGTAGCATATAGGATAATAGGCAATACTGCGAAAACGATCAGGGACAACTTCCAATTGGCCACCAACATGACAACGGCCACCACCAGCATTTTTAAAAGGTCTGAAACGATCACAAAAAAACCTTGACTAAATATCTCACCAATACGCTGCATATCGGTCACTGCCCGGGTCACCAACAGCCCTATAGAGGAATTGTCATAATATTTCATTTTAAACCCCATAAGGTGATCAAAAAGCTTGATGCGAATATCCATAATAACGGACTCTCCCAACCAATTGGCGTAGTAATTAAAATAAAGCTGACTCAATACCTCCCCAATTAAGGTACCCAACATGGCCATGGTCAACATCAGAAGTTTATCGCTGTCTTTGTTCGTAATGGCATTATCTACCACCTCACCAACCAAAATCGGCGTAAGCACAGCAAAGGCCGATAACAATATAGCTGCCAAGACAACGCCATAGAAGGTTGTTAGGTAAGGTCTTACATGCCGCAACAACCGCTTAAATAACCTATAATCAAATGCTTTTCCCGTATCCTTATCCATTGTGCTCAATACTTATTTCTGGGTATTTTATTGCTGTTAAATATAATCCATGTGCGGGCACAGATACCCCTGCCCTACTCCTATCCCTACTCTCCAATATTGCGATTAAGTTTTCTAAGGTCGACTTGCCCATCCCTACATCCAAGAGGGTGCCCACAATAGCACGCACCATATTGCGCAAAAACCGATCTGCTCTAATGGTAAAAACCAATTTATCTCCCTGCTCCTCCCAATGCGCACTTCGTACATCACAGATATAGGTTTTAACGTCCGTATTGGATTTGGAAAAACATTCAAAATCCCTATGATCCACTAAAATAGTGGCAGCTTGGTTCATCTTCTCAACATTTAACGGATATTTCACATAAAATGCCGAATTGGTCAAAAATGGACTCTTTTCCTGTACTACCCAATATTCGTATTCACGTTCCAAGGCATCAAAACGGGCGTGAGCATCCCCATGTACCTTAAAGATTGCTTTAACCGCAATATCCTCCGGCAAAAAAGCATTTAGACGATACTTTATTTCCTCACAATTGAACGCTGCTTGAGCGTTAAAGTGAGCATACATTTCCCGTGCATGAACACCGGCATCGGTACGTCCTGCCCCGGTCAACAAAATAGGCTCTTTTAGCAGCAATGAAAATGCATGCTCCATAACCTCTTGCACCGTAATGGCGTTTGGCTGCTTTTGCCAGCCATGATACTTTTTGCCGTAATAAGAAAACTGAACGAAATACCTCAAAAGTATATTATCTAATTATGGTTGCCAAAGATACTTGTTATTGAGGAGAAATAAATAAGCGCCACCCAGAAAATCGCCCTGCTATTTTTAGAGGCTCCCTGCGAAATCTCCTTTTGTTTAATTAGAATACAGAAACCATTACCTTTGACAGCACCAAAACCAGCATAAAAATACATCTAAGGCTTACTATGAAAAAAATACTGTTGTTATCGGACACCCACGGCCATATAGACGAAAAAATTCTAAAGTATGCTAGGGAAGCCGATGAGATCTGGCATGCCGGAGACATTGGCAATTTAGAGGTGATAGATAGCCTGAGAAAAATTAAACCACTAAAGGGAGTCTACGGCAATATAGATGACCATATATTGCAATCAGAATTCCCTTTGGACAATAGGTTTAAATGTGAAGATGTTGATGTTTGGATAACCCATATTGGCGGATACCCCAACAAATACAACGTACGGATTAGGGAAGAGATCAAAAGTAAACCTCCAAAACTCTTTATTTCCGGACACTCCCATATCCTAAAAGTAATGTGGGACAAAAAATTAAACCTCCTGCATATGAATCCCGGTGCGTGCGGCATACATGGATTTCATCAAGTACGGACCATGTTGCGATTTAAGATAGACAAAGAGAATATTAAGGATTTGGAAATCATAGAGATTGGCAAGAGGGGATGATTCTCATGGCCCTATAAGATACTTAAGTATAACCCACAATATCCCGCTAAAAAAGCAGGATTAGCTCAACTAACAGTTTTAGATTCGTTGCAAGCAACTTTTTAAAACTGAGTTTCATTAAAAAACCCGGGCACTACCCCGGGTTCACGCACTAATACTACTAAGATGTT
>JBFHGV010000575.1:0-3030 GCA_041582955.1 Arenibacter sp. | reverse complement strand
AAACATTATAAAAGTATGAAAAAAATTCTTGACCAAAAGAGAAGGTCGTACCCATTGCTTAAACTCAGTTTAAAGATGAAGATCAGTATGTTATTCATGTTTTTGGTACTGTTTACCATGCAGGCCAATTCATCCTATGCACAGCGTACAAAGATTACATTGGACCTTAACAATGTAACGGTAGAAAGGCTGATTGATGAAATTGAAAGTAAAACAGATTTCCACTTTGTATATCAAATAAAAGAAGTTGATCTAAACCGTGTAGTAAGTGTAAAAGCCAATAAAGAGTTGGTGACTAAAATCCTTGAAAGGATATTTGGAAACACTAGGACCACGCATAATGTGGTAGACAAACAAATTTTCCTCAAAGAACGTGAGACTAAGGCCAATACCTTCAAACAGGAGGTCCAAAACAGTCCAGTCAAGCTTCAGCAGTTGGTTTCTGGGGTTATTACGGATAGCGACGGTATTCCTTTGGCAGGTGCCAATGTGGTAGAAAAAGGGACTACCAACGGCGTTACTGCCGATTTTGATGGTAATTTTTCTATTGAGGTGGCCAATGAAAGTGCAACTTTAGTGATTTCCTATATTGGGTACTCTACCAAGGAAGTTCCTCTTAATGGACAGGTCAGTGTTAATATTGTTCTGGAAGAAAGTGCTGCAGGACTGGATGAGGTAGTAGTTGTGGGTTATGGTGTTCAAAAAAAGTCGGATATCACTGGAGCCGTGTCCAATATTTCCGAAGAAAAATTACAGAGCAGACCTACAGCAAATTTTTCAGATGCTTTGCAAGGGCGCAGTAGCGGGGTTCAAATTAGACAATCTGGTGGAGATTTGGAGGGTAAGTTTCAAATAGCTATCCGTGGTGTTGGATCGGTGACCGGAAGTAATGATCCATTGATCGTTGTAGATGGTGTTCCTTTGGTCAGCGCAAGTTTTTCCACTATAAACCCAAAGGATATTGCTTCAATAGACATTTTGAAGGATGCCTCTGCTACAGCCATCTATGGGGCAAGGGCCGCCAACGGTGTTGTAATTATCACCACCAAAAAAGGAACAGTTGGCAAACCCCAATTAACCTATAGTTCAGACGTGAGTATAGAACATATTTCTGAACGCTATGATGTTATGTCGACTGAGCAGCAGAGATTACTTTTTGTTGAGGCCTTTAAAAATTCCAATAGAAGTACTGCTGTATATGATGACCCAAATAACCCTATTTGGCAGGTAGATAACGATTGGCAGGATCTAGGTACGCGTGCAGGAATTCGTCAGATACATAATTTGAATTATTCTGGAGGTACCGAGAACACACAATATTCGGCTTCTGCCTCGTATCAGAACCGTACGGGTATTTTGCTGAATACGGATATAAAAACCTATTCCTTAAGAACCAATTTAAGCTCACAGGTTAATGATTGGCTTAAAATTAGTACTAATATAACCGGGAGCTACCAACCTCAAAACTATTCTGATGGGGATGACTGGGGATCTACAGGTTATAGAGGTTTTGTTTACCAGCATAGTTACACTCCGGCCTATGATGAGAATGGCGAACTAGCCAATATAGATACGGCATCGGCTCCGTATTTTGGTGCGAATACCAATCCACTGGTCCCACTTTTGTTACCTACCAAGGAATTGAACACTACAAGATTACTGGGCAATTTCCAAACGAATATCAGGCTTATGGATGGGCTTTTCTTTAACACCAATTTAGGTGGTGATTTAGTCCGTGTAGAGGGGTACACCTATAATCCTATTTATTCAATTGGCAGAATGATCAACACTCAAGGTTCGGTAACAGTATCGAATAACAGTGATACCAACTGGGTGGCTGATGCCACTCTGGATTATACCAAGGAATTTAATAAGCATGATTTAAAATTATTGGTAGGGGTATCGGCTCAACAGTTTCTATTGCGAAGAACTTCAGCATTTGGAACTGGGACCATTGATAATTCCTTGAATCAGTTATCAAATCAGACCAGTTTTAATAGTACTGGAAGTAATGTAAAAGGGGGACTGGCCTCTTCATTTGCAAGATTGAACTACGGGTTTGACGATAGATATTTATTGACCGCTACGGTAAGGAGGGATGGATCTTCACGTTTCGGACCTGATAAGAGATATGGTGTATTTCCGTCTGCCTCACTGGCATGGAGAGTTTCTCAGGAAAATTTCCTCAAAAATAGTACTACTTTGAATGATTTGAAGTTTCGTGTGAGTTATGGACTTACAGGAAATCAGAATATTGGGAATTTCGAGTTTATTACAAGAGCCGCTTCTACACCCTATATATTTGGCAATACTGTGGTGGTCGGTAACTCGGCATCCAATATTGGAAATCCATCTTTACAGTGGGAGGCAAACAAGCAGTTGGATATTGGAGTGGATTTTGCCCTCTTCAAGAGCAGAATTAGTGGTACTATAGATTATTACGATAAAAAATCTGAAGACCTGTTGATCCAGAACCCAATTCCTTTGACAGCGGGCGTGCCCAATCCTCCTATTGTTAACATTGGTTCGGTGCGAAATTCGGGAATCGAATTTGCCATTTTTACGAGAAACCTTACAGGAAAATTTAAATGGTCTACCGATTTCAATATTTCCTACAATGAAAATGAAGTGTTGGACATAGGGAGCAATTCTGCGGGCGAGCCTTTGGAAATTCCGGGCCAGAATATCCCGTTATCCAATGTTCCAACGAATTTAACGGTAGCCGGACGACCAGTGGGCGCTTTTAATATGTACATATTTGACGGTATGTGGCAGTTGGGCGAAGAAGCAGAGGCTGCAACATGGTTTAATGCGGTACCAGGAGATCCAAAATACAGGGATCTTAACAACAATGGACTCTTAGATGCCGGGGATAGGGCTTTTGTAGGCAACCCGCATCCAAAATTTATTGGAGGAATGGACAATACCTTTTCTTATAAGAATCTTTCATTATCTGTTTTTATGAATTTTGCAACGGGAAATAAACTCTATAACACCGCTAGAAACCTATTCTCTAGAGGGGTTCCTTTT
>JBFHGV010000574.1:0-3039 GCA_041582955.1 Arenibacter sp. | reverse complement strand
TCCATCAATGGTGCCTTGTTTAGGTCATATTGTGGAACATGGTTCCTTTTTTCCATTTTTATGATCTTGGAAAGTTTTTTAGCAAACTGCGTATTTACAAAATGACCAGGTTTATTGGCTATAACCTTTCCCTTGATCCGGGTACCCGCCAATGCCAGGTCTCCTATTACGTCCAGCAACTTGTGCCGTGCCGCTTCGTTGGGCTGATGCAAGCTTAGGTTATCCAATATACCATTGGGCTTCACCGATAATTTTTTCTTATTAAAGGCCTTTTCCAGTTTTTTCATTGTAGAATCAGAAATCTCCTTATCTACATAAACAATGGCATTGTTTAAATCGCCTCCCTTGATCAATCCGTTTTCCAACAACGTTTCCAACTCGTGTAAAAAGCTAAAAGTTCTTGCATCGGCTATTTCGGTCTTAAACTCGCTTAAGTCCTCTAGGGTTGCATTTTGGGTTCCCAATACCTTGGTACCAAAATCTACCATGGTAGTCACCTGATAGGTATCTGAAGGGATTATAGTAATTTCACTCCCGGTTTCCTCATCCTTGTAGGAGATAACATCCTTTACCACGAACTCTTCCCTAGGGGCATTTTGCTCTACAATACCCGCTTTCTCCAGTGCCTCCACGAAGAACTTGGACGACCCATCCATGATAGGAGGCTCCGGAGCATCCAACTCTATAAGCGCATTGTCTATTTCCAATCCTACCAGTGCCGCAAGTACGTGCTCTGAGGTCTGTATTTTTACTCCGCGCTTTTCAAGATTGGTCCCCCGCTGGGTATTTACCACATAATTGGCATCTGCTTCTATGACGGGTTCTCCTTCCAAGTCCACACGCTTAAAGGCGTAACCAAAATTTTCCGGGGCAGGAACAAACTTCAATGTTACATTTTCCCCTGTATGCAAACCAACACCTTTTAGTGTTACTTCCTTTGCAATTGTCCGTTGTTTTGTAGCTGTTTTAATCACCGTCAATCCTTTTTTTCAATATGTTCTAATCTATTTATTATTTTCGGTAAGTTCTTAAAATGCACGTAGGACTTATTGTAATCCCCGTAATTCAGTGCCGGTGAGCCCTGTAGCACCTCATCATCCTTAACATTTCTACCAATTCCCGACTGGGCCTGTATTCTAACACGATCCCCTATAACAATATGACCTACTATACCTACCTGGCCCCCTATCATACAATGCTTTCCTATCTTAGTAGATCCAGCTATGCCGGTCTGGGCAGCTATCACGGTATGCTCCCCAATTTCTACATTATGGGCAATTTGAATTTGATTGTCCAATTTAACCCCTTTTCTTAAAATGGTGGAACCAAGAGTGGCCCTGTCTATAGTGGTACCCGCTCCAATGTCCACATTATCTTCCAAAATAACATTACCAGTTTGCGGTACCTTTACATATTCGCCCTTATCGTTTGGAGCAAACCCAAACCCATCTGCCCCCAAAATAACCCCACCGTGGACCACGCAATTATTTCCGATCTGAGTTTCCGAGTAAATTTTGGCTCCGGCAAAGATTATCACATTATTGGCTATGGTGACATTGTCCCCAATGTACACATTTGGATATATTTTTACATTATCCCCAATACTAACATTGTTTCCCAAATAAGAGAAAGCCCCTAAGTAAAAATCACTGCCATAGGTGGCGGAATCGGATTTATAAACCGGTTCCTCTATACCCACTTTGTTATTCTTTACCTGGTTGTAATACTCCAATAATTTTGAGAATGATTTATAGGCATCATCCACCTTGATCAGGGTAGTTTCCAATTCTCTGTCCGGAACAAAATCCCTATTAACTATGGTAACGGAAGCTTTGGTAGTATATATAAAGGATGTATACTTTGGATTTGCCAAGAATGTTAGCGCTCCTTTTTCACCCTCTTCAATCTTTGCCAATTTATGAACGGCAATTTCTGGATTGCCTTCAATATCTCCTTCTAAAATACCCGCGATTTGACTTGCAGTAAATATCATGGGGACAAAAGTAAGAAAAATAGTTAAACGGAAACTTTAGGATAGCACATATAATATTTGGTAACCGTCCTGGATAAGGTTTCTAGATAATGCTGATCGGAAGCCTTGGCTACATCGGTAATCCTACCATTTGCTCTTAGGATATTAATATTCTGCCGCTTCGCATTATAGGCCTGATTGGTTATTTCACCAGAAAACACAAAATAGGCCGTTTCTTCATCGGATAATCCATGTAGATCCTTAAAAGCCATAAAGTGCTTGTTAAGTTTATCAGAATTTATAGGTTTATTTTTAAGTTTAACATGCAGCAACCTTCTATTGATTATCATTTTGCACAGTCGCGACAATACAAAATCGTCATGATACTGCCACGCCTTAATAGATGTTAAGATATCTACATCGTCCAATTGGGCAAACATTTCCAAATTAGCCTGGGTAAAATCCGCTTTAGAGATACTATTTTCCATAAAAAACTGAAGGGCTCCATTAAATTCTATGGTTTCGCCCGCCAACAAGAGCTCTTTGGCCCTCTTTAAGATTTTTATCAATAGTTGTTCGGCCACTAGGCCTGTTTTGTGCAAATAAACCTGCCAATACATAAAACGTCTGGCCATTAAAAACTTCTCAACTGAATAAATACCTTTTTCCTCTACTACCAACTCCCCGTTTACCACGTTCAACATGGTAACCAATCTTTCCGAGTTGATATTGCCTTCGGCCACCCCGGTATAAAAACTATCCCGCTTTAAATAATCCATCCTATCAATATCCAACTGACTGGAAACCAATTGATTTAGAAACTTTTTAGGATATTCCCCTTTAAATATGGCAATGGCCACATCCAATTTCCCCTTGTATTTTAGGTTTAAACTCTCCATAAACAACAGAGAAATATATTCGTGGTTTATCCCCTCCACTATACTGTGTTCCATGGCATGTGAAAAAGGTCCATGACCTATATCATGTAGCAATATGGCACAAAGAAGCCCTTGTTCTTCCTCTTTACTAATTGCCACAGACTTTAATCGCAAAGCCTGAATAGCCTG
>JBFHGV010000573.1:0-3044 GCA_041582955.1 Arenibacter sp. | reverse complement strand
GTGGGGAAACCGCTACTGCGGCCATAAAAGGAATTTACAATGAATTAGCCGATGCGGATTTTTCCCGTGGATATCAATATTCCGTTACCGTACTGGCCGGAATGCCCTCCGATATTTTTGAGACCACCAGTGTTACAGACACCCGTTATGGGCCATTTCAACAGAATGAGATCGCTCCTGGGGAGACACCGGATGCCTCCGCCAACTATAACCTGTGGTCCAGTGCCTATAACGTCATCTATATGGCCAATAGCGCCTTGGAAGGATTGGAAAATTCAACGAACATCCCTTCAGGGCAACTTGGTATGCTTGAGGGTCGCGCTCTTTTTTTAAGGGCCTTTACCTATTTCTATCTGACGAACCTATATGGCGACGTTCCATTGGTCCTAACCACGGATTATCGACAGAATTCCGTGGCAACAAGGAATCCAGCCAGTGAGGTATGGGACCAATTGACGGATGACCTAGAAGAAGCTGTGGTCCTTCTTGATGGACAGGATTTTTATGGGGAGAACGAGCGAACCAACATCAACCAATATGTGGTACAGGCCTTTTTGGCCAGGGTCTACCTATACCGGGAGGACTGGAAAAAAGCAGAGGAATGGAGCAGCAAGGTTATTGACCAGACTTCTATTTATGAAATCCTGGAGGATTTGGATCAAGTGTTCTTAAAAAACAGCAAGGAGGCCATTTGGCAGATATCCCCTGAGGGTAGGGGATTTTCGTCAACATATACTGGGGATGGCTATATGTTCAGAGGCAATTCCAGTTCGCCGATAAAACTGTCGGATAATTTTGTGGCCTCTATGCAAGAAAAGGATAAAAGGCTTGCCAATTGGGTAGGATTTAATTCCAGCAGGTCATTTCATTTTCCCTATAAATACAAAGACTCCAACAGTAGAAATAGTGCTTCCGAATATTCTATGGTGCTTCGCTTGGCGGAACAATACTTGATTCGGGCAGAATCGCGGGCCATGCAAGGGAATATTTCCGGGGCAATTGCCGATGTCGATGTATTGAGGTCCAGGGCAGGATTGGATCTCATCAATGATATTGAGCCCGGAATAAACAAGGAAGCGTTACTGAACATTATTTCGGAGGAACGAAAACTGGAGCTCTTTTCAGAATGGGGGCACCGCTGGTTCGATCTAAAGCGTACCGGAAAAGCGTCCCAAGTGCTAATGCCCATAAAGCCGTTATGGCAAGAGACGGATGTTTTGTTTCCCATACCGCAGGTGGAAATTGACAAGAACCAAAATCTACATCAAAATGTGGGGTACTAGAATAACAAGGCTTACGTCCATGTCCATATCAAAGGTCCTAATTTGTTATGCCCTCTTTTCCTTGAACCTTACAGGAACATATTCACAGGAAGAAGATGCCTTTGGGCCATTAAAGTTGGATCCAAGTATCCGCTTTGGTAAGTTGTCCAACGGTTTTACCTATTACATAAAACATGTGGCCAATTCCGGCGACAAGCTTGTAATGCGCTTTTATGTCAAGACCGGGGATTATAGTGAGACCCCCGAGGAACTGGATTTTGCACATGCCATTGAACATCTCGCGTTTAAATGTGCCAAGCATTTTAGCGGCAATATTGCTAATAATACAAAAATGCGTTCCAGATTGGGCATGGACGAAAATGACATTTTTGGAGGAACATCCGCAATGAAAACATTATATTATTTTAATGTTCCCTATGATCGCAGGGATGCTTTTGATACTGGGTTACAATGGTTCCAGGATATTTCGGACCTGCATTTGACCCCAGAGGTAATCAATAAGGAAAGAGGCCCTTTAAGGCAGGAGAAAATAATGAAACAGGGTAGCAATTTAAAAGAACATTTTACTAGGATGCGCCTTGAATCCGAAATAATGCCCTGCAGAATGGATAATTCCAATTTCTTTGAACATAACAAAAGTTTTGATCCCGAACGTCTCATAAAATTTTATAGGAAATGGTACTTGTCAAATAATATGGCGTTGGTTCTGGTAGGTGATACCACACGAATACAGGATATGGAGAGCAACGTTATAAAGCGCTTTTCCAATCTTGAAAGTGGCAGGTCCCCTATACCGAGCGAAAAATGTGTAGCGGAATATCTGGATCGGCCAAATCAATTTGTCTCGTTGGTGCAATCTAAGGCCCTTGAAAACTCCAATACATCTTACGTTAAGATTCATCTTTATATGAGGGATGGTAAATTTTTGGAACAAAGGGATACTTGGGACGGACTAAAAAGAGAAGTGGTTTGGAGCATGTTGCGAAATGTGATGAATGGTCGTTTCAAAAGGGTCGGCAATGATTATAATTCTACTTTTTCGGCCTCGGGCATGCCGCCCCACCTCGCTTTTCCCGCATACCGAATACAAGTTCAAGAGGCCGGGGAAAATGCGGAAGGGGCAATAAGGAAAGTCATGGTTCTGTTGCAGCAGTTAAAGAAATACGGGCTTAGCGAAACAGAATGGGAGCAGCAAAAGAATAAGAAGATCAAGGAACTGCAACCCGATGTTACGGAGAACTTAAATTATTGGATAGGACAGATCCAAAATAATTATGTTTATGGCTTGGCCCTTCCGGAAAACAAGGCTTCAGTTCTACATCGATGGTTGTCAGATCTAACTTTGGGCGAATTCAATGCGCTATTGCAAGACTATATGTTCACTATGCCCAATGACATTGCGATTGTTGCACCTGAAGGAGTAAACTTTAATGAGAAAGAAGTCCGTTCTTGGATCCAACAAGAGCAAAACAGGGCATCAGGGCCTTATATTTTTAAGGAGATACCCGGTCAACTGATGGATAGGACCAAGGTTGCCTCCCTAAAACCGGAGGAATCGAACCTTATTGGTACAAGTTCCTTTGGAGCAAGGGAATTTGTTTTGGACAATGGGGCAAAGGTGGTGTTGCTCAATTCAAAAGACTTGGCAAAAAGTAACACTGATAAGATTTATCTACATGGCTTCAGTCCTTATGGGGCTTCGTGCTTTAAAAAGGGAGATTATTTTTCGGCCATAAATGCACCATCAATAATACAAAATGC
>JBFHGV010000572.1:0-3045 GCA_041582955.1 Arenibacter sp. | reverse complement strand
TGGAATATTGGCAACAACACCAAGTATATTAGAGCCATAGGTCAAAACCAACTGTCCATGGAAACTGAGGTACTGTCCAAAACGGACCGATATAACGAATATGTGATGACCGGCTTGCGGACCATTTGGGGGGTATCCCTAGAGCGAATCAAAACCCAATTTGGACAGAAGTTTTATGATTATTTGAGGCAACAGGCCCAAAAAAAAATAGAAGACGGACTACTTTTTATAGAGGAGGATCATATATTGGTCTCGAAAAAAGGCAAGTTTTTGAGCGATGGGATTGCAGCCGATCTATTTTTGGTTAACCTGTCCTGATCACCTTGCTGGATCCGAGCTTATTTTTATGACAAAAGGTTATACCTATATCCTTTCGTAATTCAACAAGAAATTTATTAGTGAAACTTAATTTTGATAAGTTGGTAAAACGCACTGAAAATTGAAAGTTGAACTAATCCCGCCTTTTTCGGCGGGATCAAAGCCTGGACCCTTGGGGTGATTACCTTTATTAGGTTCAGGGCTTGCCCTGAGGTTTAATACCTTTTATGATATCAGGGCAACTAAAAAAAATTATTAACCAATTAGGGCCTTAATAAATAGGTGTAGCCTCAGTTTTTACAAAGAACTACCATATTAAATAAATTTTTGATATATTTTGAAGGTTTTGAGAAGATGGGAGTTGTCTTTTAATGAGAAAGCAAATAAAAAATTGACATAACATTTGGAAATGGAATTTGATCAAGGATATGAATCCGGAATTGTTGGATTTAAGGCAGTGATTTGAATAACGACTGAGGCAATAAGAGATACTGAAACAAGTTCAGCATATATGAAAACAATTATTAAGCACAATACTAAAAACTACAAAATAGACCTTTCTAACCCTTTGGACATTTCCATTCCCATCACGGGAAGGGAATCCAATGTGAATGCTTGGTATGTAGGGCCACCAAAAATAGAGCCCCATACTGAGGGTGACTTTGTGGGTAAGGTTACGGAAGGAGCTTCCATCAATTTTAACGACATTTATTTTAATCCCCATGCCCATGGCACCCATACTGAATGTGTGGGACATATTAGCAAGGATTTTTATTCGGTTAACAAATGTCTGACCAAGTATTTTTTTATGGCCGAGGTCATTACCATTGCCCCGGAGAAAATAAAGGGCGATTTTATTATCTCCAAAAAACAATTGCAGTACGCACTGGGCAACAAAAAAAGGGAAGCGGTGATTATTAGGACCATTCCCAATCTAAAGGAGAAGATGACCCGGCAATATGCCAATACCAATCCGCCTTATTTGTTGGAGGATGCTGCCCAATTGTTGGTGGATAAGGGAATAGAACATTTGTTGGTAGACCTTCCCTCTGTAGATAAGGAAAAGGATGAAGGAGCCTTGGTAGCCCATAAAACATTTTGGGACTTTAACGGTAAACGTCGCCTGCATGCCACTATAACCGAGTTTGTTTATGTGGCCAATTCCATAAAGGACGGTAAATATTTTTTAAACCTTCAATTGGCCTCTTTTGAGAACGATGCCACTCCCAGTAGACCGGTACTGTATAAGATTGAAGAATAAATTTTTTTCTACTATGCGCATACTTTTAAAGTTGGAAGAATTTTTTATGCTGCTTTTGGGCGTATATCTTTTTAGTATGTTGGATTATAGCTGGTGGTGGTTTGCCGGTTTAATATTGGTGCCCGATATTGGTATGCTGGGGTATCTTAGGGGAGATAGGGCAGGTGCTATTGGATATAATTTATTCCACCACAAAGGATTGGCCATAGCTGTTTATTTTATCGGGGTCTATCTTTCCTTATCTTTGCTACAACTAATAGGGGTTATCCTATTTTCCCATGCTTCCTTGGATAGGGTCATGGGTTACGGACTAAAATATAACAAGGGGTTTAAATACACCCATTTAGGAGAAATAGGCAGAACAAATGAGTGATATATTGGAACTTTTTTCAGGTCTTATACTGGGGGCCATTGCCATGTATTGGGTGTTTTCCTTTTTTAGAAAAAAAAAGAACAAGGAATTGACCGAACATCAATCCGATATATTATTGGACAAGATAAAAAGTGTTTGTAAGTTGATTACGGTAGAGGGCGATTTTGCCGAGATATACCGCTACGAAAATACCAAAGAGCGCTTTTTGAGCCTAGTGAGCAGTAAGAAGAAAGCCTTGATCGTAATTAACGCAAAGGCTCATATTGGTTTTGATCTGAAGAAAGTTCAGTTGCATGCCGATAATGACAAGAAAAAAATTATACTGACCAATTTTCCCCAACCGGAAATTTTGTCCATTTCCCCAGAATTGCAATTTTATGATATTCAGAACGGGCTGTTCAATGCCTTTACCCCGGCTGACCTGACCAAGTTAAACGCCGAGGCAAGGCAGCATATACAGGAAAAAATCCCTGAAAGTGGTTTAATGGATACAGCCAATAAAGAGGCTTTGGAGGCCATCCTTTTGATAGAGAAAATTGTGGAGACCATTGGTTGGAAGTTAGACTATACGGCTTTGGAAATGAGCAACCGTAAGAAGCAGTTTTTAGATGTGTAGTTTCCTTTTGTCTAGCAGGTCCATATTGTATAAATCTTTGCTATTTTAGCAGGTAGAATGTAAACCTTGTACCAAATTAGAGAGGGTAGAAGATACAAACAGACACCGAAATGAAAACCATAATATATACTGTAATATTTTTAACAATGACCGTAGGCTGCTATGGTCAAAATAAAGAAAACATGAAGAACTTTGATTCCAATTTTGTACACACCGTTTATTTTTGGCTAAAGAACCCGGAAAGTGTAGAGGACAGGAAGGCTTTTGAGACGTCCTTATTAAAGTTTATGCGCGACTCCAAATATGCCAAAACCAATTTTGTGGGGGTGCCCCCAAAGGCTACACGTGATGTTGTAGACGGATCTTTTACTTATTCCTTGGTGGTATCCTTTGAATCGGCGGAAGCACAGGCAAAATACCAGACAGAGGAAGCGCACAACTTATTTGTAGCGGAATCCAGCGCTTTGTGGAACAAGG
>JBFHGV010000571.1:0-3055 GCA_041582955.1 Arenibacter sp. | reverse complement strand
GGTTAGCCATGAATATCGCATAAAAGTCAAAGGTCATGGGGAGTCTGTTCCATTTTTAATAGCCGATCATCTTTTGGAAACGACATCCTCCAAACTGGCCTATGATTTCTTTGTGGATGCAAGAGGTTTTTCCGATTTAAACAATTACCAAATGAGTGAGGTCTACGGGGGCGGACCAACGCGTGATGGAGGTGCCTATGGCCTTGAAACTATTTTTGAAATATTGCAATACGCCAGTAATCCTGCCCTCTTCGATAACTGGAAAACCGAATTGGGCGATAAAAAGGTGTCCGATTTAATTGAGCTTATCCTTTGGCACGCCGAATTTGCTTATAGGCATCTAGATTATAATGGTCCGGTAAAGAATCGTCATGGATCCTTGGGGTATCAGGGACACCCCAGAATGACCTACGATTATTGGAACACATTGGACCAATTAGCGGCTGTTTGTGCCGCTTATCACGCCTTCTTAAAACCATATTTACCAGAAGAAACCTATCAAAAATATAGGAAGGCCTGTTTGGATAATTGGGAAAAATATGACCGGCACAAAGTGGTACGGTTTTGGACCTACAGCACCAAATGGGTAGATCAAGGTTATCAGGAATTTAATGAAATGGGTAATGCATACGGACAGTCGGTTTTTCGAAATCTGTTTATGTATTGGTGTGAAAAAAATGAGAAGGACGGCTCACCAACTAAATTCTTGCAATGGGCCCAATCTGGAGCAGAAGACATTATTGCCAATTGGGATTTTAACAATCCACGCCATATGTGGTGGATCCGCAATGCAGAACACATTACTCCCCAAGCCCTAGCTTATTTTATGATATTGCTGCCCGATAAAGCTCCGTCAGCTTCCAAAGATAAATTGGAGGCTTGGGCACTTCATATGAAGCAAAGGACCAACAATTTTTGGAAATATCGCAAGCATAGTGAAACGGAATGGGCGCACCCAAAAACTAAGGAATTGGGTGGGGCTCCAGCCTTGGGAGGCTCAATGTTTGCAGTGGCCCACCTACTAAACGACCCTGAATTAAGGGCTATAGGATGGGCCCAGACCGATTTTGTTTTTGGGGTTAATCCGGTAGGGGCCCATTTAAGCAACAAAAGTGAAGACAGACTTAGAATTAACGGTTATTGGAAAGGCGTAGAAAATGGTTGGCCCCAATCTCACCCCCACGGATATGGGGAGTTGGGAAAGGTAAGGGGAACATTGGACGGCTCTCCCTTGGATGGCCAGTTTCCTATTGCGGCAAAGCTAGAAGTTCTAGAGGGCAAAAATGAGGGTCGCGCTATTGGGAAGAATGCCTATGCTACCGAAGGTTGGGGAATTTCCAATCGTGGTTGGCAAGCAACCTTAACTTTCTCAACTTTGGGCAGCCACCAACTAAATGTGATGAAAGTGGATGGAACGAAGCAATTGGATGGCATAAAACCTGGCGAGACCATAGTGCTGCAACTAAAAGCCGCCTTAAATATAGACCCCTATAAACGGGATAAAGCTTGGGTGTTGATTAGAGTTGGAAATGAGTCTCAAAAAGTTGAAGTCTTGGAAACAGAGGTGAATTCAGGAATCTTTACTACAACCTATGATATTCCGAAGAATATGTCCATGTCTTTTTTAGAAATATCTTATGGGTATTTGGGATTCGAAAAATCTGTTGAATTGAAGATAGTAAACTAAATAAAATCCATTCCCTATAGGAACTATCTTTTGGCTAATTGGGCTTCTCGGAATCGTTTATAGCAAAGCCGTTCAACTAAATCTATTCCATTCTTATGGTGAAGTGTACTTTAGAAAAGGTAGTGTTTTCTATATTTGATTAATACTTACAGGTAGAAGAGACTTATCTCAGCAGCTCCTATTCTGTATGGCTTATAAAGTAAATCGGAAAGTGGATCTTAGGCTTATTCTTGGTACTTTTACCTAGAGGAAGAATCTAGGCCTGTATAATCCATTTGTGCAGGAAATAAACAATCATTTGGTATAGCCTCAAAACCATTTGTTATACAACAAAAGTGTTATTAGTTCTAATTTTGGAATATAGATGGCATCTTTTTGGATTAGCCTGGTTGAAATTTTTTTTATTGAGTTTGGACAGTATACAACATGTTGATCGCGATATTTTGAACATGACTGTAGGCATCTTGTTCACAGCTTTATAGATCAGCTTCTCCAAATTAATTATAAGTTGTTGGTCTGCGTTTAATTAAGAAATCGTAGTTTACTTGTATGAATTTCAAAATTTATCATATTATTTGGTTCAAGCCTTTTTGCATATGCTTTTTTCTACTTTGCTCCATTATAGGCTTAGGTCAAGAAATAATCGATTTTAAGCACTTTACTACCAAAGACGGCCTTTCCCAAAGCGACGTCAATGCTATCTATCAGGACAAATTTGGGTATATGTGGTTTGGAACCCATGACGGACTTAATAAGTATGATGGATATAGTTTTACCGTGTACAATCCGGACAAAGATAAACCGGGTAGCATTAATAGTAATTTGATATATGATATTGTTGGTGATGAAGATGGTAACCTCTGGATAGGCACAACAGGTAGCGGCTTAAATTTCTTCAATGCTACCACAGGTAAATTCACCCATTACAGGCACAAGGATGGAGATAGTACCAGTTTGTCCAGTGATCATATAACGACTGTTTATTTGGATAGTAAAAAACGATTATGGCTGGGTACCCGGAATGGGTTGGATATGACCGACCTATCATCTACTTCCAATGAGCTAGTTTTTCAACATTATAACTCGGAACAGGCTCCTTTTATTGCTGGTTGGGACGGAACCATGGTACATACTATTTATGAAGATAAAAATGGTCAATTGTTGGTGGGCGGCGCTTCAGGCTTATTTAAATTGTCAAAGGATGCAGAAGGCAGGGATTATTTCGGGAGCATAACCAAGGACCTTGGGCTACCTACCGTTGCAGTTCGGGACGTTGAGGAAGATGCCACCGGTAGGCTATTTGTAGCCACTGGCCTAGGTATTTATTGTCAGGTCAAAGGACAGGGTGAAAAACTTCGGAAGCTGAAT
>JBFHGV010000570.1:0-3055 GCA_041582955.1 Arenibacter sp. | reverse complement strand
GTCTCGCACCGTAACCTAATTCGCCATCAGGCCAACAATATCTATTGGAACGATACCACCGTTTATAAAAAATATAGAAATGCACAAGATATAGCCCCATCGGAATATGTAAAATGGGAAATGACACCGGAAGAAAGGGATCATACCAGTAAAGTCTACCAGGATTATTTAAAGAAGTACCTGAGATGCGTCAAGGGTGTGGATGATAATGTAAAGCGTTTGTTGGACTATTTGGAAGCGGAAAATCTTTTGGACAATACCATTATTGTCTATACCGGGGATCAAGGCTTTATGTTGGGCGAACACGATTATATAGACAAAAGATGGATGTACGAGGAATCCATGCGCATGCCATTTTTTGTTAGGTACCCTAAATCCATTAAGGCAGGAACACGTACCGATGCCATTATCAACAACACAGATTTTGCACCCACCTTGATTGAAATGGCAGGGGGGAAGACCCCTGACTATATGCAGGGCCACAGTTTTAAAACCATATTGGAAACTGGGCAGGAACCGGAAGGCTGGCAGCAGGCTACCTACTATCGTTATTGGATGCATATGGCCCACCGCCATCAAAACCCCGCCCACTTTGGCATCAGGACCAAAGACCATAAACTAATATTTTTCTATGGTAAATACTGGGTAGATACCGATGATACAAATGCTGAATGGAACAAGGATAGTTGGGGCAATGACTTTACCAACCATACGCCTGTGGCCTGGGAGTTTTATGATCTTAAACAAGATCCGAAGGAAATGAACAATGCCTATGATGACCCAAAATATAAAGATATAATCGCGGACTTAAAGGAACAGTTGGTCAAGTTGCGCGAAGATATCAACGAGACCGATAAAAATTATCCACATATCCAAAAGGTAATAGATGCCCATTGGAATGATTAAAAATTAGGCCATTCTTAATTGGAATAGATTACACAATTTTAATAGTATACTTAATTCCCGATCTTAAAAATCCATTTTAAGATCGGGAATTTCTTTTTGGCCTTTCCCTTCCCTGGATTCCAGGATTTCTACAAAAATGGCTGTTTAACCTTTTCAAAAAAAATGTACTCGGAACGCAATTGGCCGATTCATTTCTCAGGCAAAAATATTATAGGGAGTATATGTCAAAAATAATCCTTTGATTTTGCGATAAACGTTGAAAATACGTGCATTTATTGCTAAAAAAACCATTTGTTCTATTTATTAACCTATTTGTTTCCCTGCAAAAAAACTACCAAACATACTTTTGAAGCAACAGTTTTAGCTGTTTATCAATTAACCTAAATAACTCAATAAAGTTTATGAAATCACTAAAAATGCTTAAGAAAAAAAACCGACCCAAGGTTTGGTTACTGACTTTGTTTTGGTTGGCAAGTGCCACCTATGTTTTTTCCCAGGAGATTACGATAACCGGAAACGTTACGGATAATACTGGAGAGCCACTTCCTGGGGCCAATATTTTGGTAAAAGGCTCCACCAATGGAACCCAAACTGATTTTGATGGTAACTATACCATAACTGCGGATAGTAACGCTACCATAGTGGTTAGTTATATAGGTTTTGTTTCTACAGAGGTGGTAGTAAATGGAAAGTCTGTAATCAATGTGTCCCTGTTAGAGGACGCCAGTCAACTTGAAGAAGTTGTTGTGATTGGTTATGGTACCCAGAAGAAGAGTGATCTAACCGGATCTGTGAGTACGGTGGATGGAGATGAAATAAGTAAATTTACCTATAACGATGCCGCCCAAGCAATACAAGGGCGTACTGCAGGGGTTAGGGTAGAGGCAAATGGAGGATCTCCAGGGGCCAACGCCTTGGTCACCATACGTGGTTCCAGTACCCTTTCAGATGCCGGACCGTTGTATGTTATAGACGGAATGCTTACTGGTGACATGACCACACTTAATCCCAGTGATATTGAAAGCATCTCTGTTTTAAAGGATGCTTCCGCTAGTGCCATTTATGGATCCAGGGCCGCCAATGGCGTTATCATTGTAACGACCAAGAAAGGAACTAAAGGCGGTGGAATGAAAGTTGACCTGGATTACAGCTATGGTCTTCAGAAAACGGTTAGAAATATAGACTGGGCCAACGCTAGGGACTATGCCGATATTGTTAACCGTGCAAGGGATAATGACGGTAACCCAAGATTTCCCGCCAATGATGCACAGTTCAATCCGAATATAGATAGTGATATACAAAGGGAATCGTTGCGAACTGCAGGGGTAATGAATGCCAACGCCAGAATATACGGCGGAAATGAACACAGCACCTACAGTCTTTCCCTTAACCATTATGATCAAGAGGGAATTGTAAAACAATCGGACTATAAACGTACTACTGCTAGGGTAAATGCCACTATGAACATGGGTAGGTTTAAAGTAGAGAACACCATTGGTCTAACCCGTACCGTAGATAACCCCAATCCATACTTTATTAGGGAAAGGGATTTAGTGCCAACCATTGCTATTTATGATGAAGAGGGCAATTTTAGTGCTTCTGATCAACCCGGTAATGTAGCTGTTGGTTCTTTTTACGGAGTTGGTAATGTGGGTAACTCCTTAGGTCTTGCCACTGTTGAAGACAGAACTATTACCAGAAATTCGGTCCTTGGGAACTTAGCGGGATCTTTCGAGGTTTTTGATGGACTTACCTATAAATTGAATTTAGGTTTGGACTATTATGCCAATAACAATTATACATTTACTCCTACCTATTTTTTCAACGCAGCTACATTTGGAAACAACCAGTTTGCTGAATTGAACGAGGTAAATACCAATTTCCTTTCTACGCTTATAGAACATACGTTGACCTATAGCAAACAATTCAATAAGCATAATGTCAATACGGTAGTAGGATATACCGATCAGGTATCCAATACTAGATCATTGGGTGCATTGGCAAGGAAATTCCCTTCCAATGACGTTCGTGTAGCCTCCGCTGCCGAGGACAAGGTAAACTTTCCTTCACAAGATTTAACAAAAACCATCCAATCCTATTTTGGTAGGTTGAGTTATTCTTTTGACAGTAGATATTTATTGACCGCTAC
>JBFHGV010000569.1:0-3055 GCA_041582955.1 Arenibacter sp. | reverse complement strand
CCCATAAGGGTCATGCACCAGTTAGGGATAAAAAACTTATTAATATCCAATGCAGCAGGAGCCATTAACCCTAACTTTAAGAAAGGCAATATGATGCTGATTGAAGACCATATTAATCTACAGGGCGGATCACCTTTGGCCTTTAAAAATGTTGGTGCCTTTGGTGATCGTTTCACCGATATGAGCGAGCCTTATGACGTTGCTATGCGCCGCAAATTGGAAACCATTGCGGAAAATGAAAATATTACCCTTCAAAAAGGGGTGTATGTTTCTGTTGTAGGCCCTCAACTGGAAACCAAGGCCGAGTACCGCATGCTAAAAATGCTTGGGGCCGATGCCGTTGGAATGAGTACGGTGCCCGAGGTAATCGTAGCCAACCATTTAAAACTGCCCATAGTGGCAATGTCCGTTCTAACAGACGAGTGCGACCCAGACAACCTAAAGCCGGTAAACATCACAGAGATCATTGAAATAGCTGGTAAAACCGAACCGAAAATGATCAAATTATTTAGGGAATTGATCAAGACCCTATAATTGGTGTACTAACAAATCCCTTTGAGGGTAACAGACAAACATAAAAAAAATAAACATGGGCTATTTAGAAGCTACCAACGAATTATATAAAAATGCAGCGCAAACACCGGATATTGGACTCTGTTGCACCACCAACCCCATTTGGCAGTTCCCTGGATTGTCCATTCCAAAGATCATGCAGGAGATGAACTATGGTTGCGGGAGCACTGTTTCGGCCCAAGACCTTATAAACAATCCCAAGGTACTGTACGTAGGTGTTGGCGGAGGTATGGAATTGCTACAATTTTCCTATTTCTCCAGACAAAAGGGAGGAGTTACCGGTGTAGATGTCGTAGATGAGATGCTAAAGGCATCCGAAGACAATTTCAAGATTGCCGAAAAGGAAAACCCTTGGTTTAAAAGTGATTTTATCCATTTGATGAAAGGGGACGCATTAAACCTCCCTATTGAAGATAACAGTATGGATGTGGCAGCCCAAAATTGTCTGTTCAATATATTCAAGGCCGAAGACCTTAAAAAAGCGGTTGCCGAAATGTACAGGGTACTTAAACCCCATGGTAGATTGGTAATGAGCGACCCCATCTGTGAACAGCCCATGAACAATACCTTACGCAACGATGACCGCCTGAGAGCACTTTGCCTTAGCGGAAGCATCCCATTGCAAGACTACATAAAGGTATTGACCGATGCTGGATTTGGCACCATTGAGATAAGGGCCAGAAAGTCGTACCGGGTACTTTCTCCCAACCATTACCCGACCGATGAACTGATCTTTATAGAGTCTGTCGAAATTGCCGCCATTAAAGATCCAATGCCCGAGGATGGTCCGTGTATATTTACGGGTAAAACGGCTATTTATTACGGGAATGAAGAATATTATGACGATCAAAAAGGTCATGTTTTAGTGCAAAACCAACCTTTGGCGGTTTGCGATAAGACCGCCTTGGCCCTACAAAAAAGCAATGCCGAGATCCACATAAGCAATAGTACATGGCACTATAACGGGGGCGGTTGCTGTTAAAAGTTGAACAAACGTAAGGTTTCCCCAAAAAGGCACACTAATTAGGGGAAAAACAAGCCTATGTTACGTATTATTTATTTATTGCCGGTAGTATTTCTCTTTTATTGCAATTTTGGAAACACAAATGAATCGGTACAATTTAAAAGCGACCTTACAAGCACTACAGCCACCTTGGATCATTCTGTTTGGAACAAACTGCTTATGAAACATGTGGACCAAAATGGCAATGTGGATTACAAAGGTTTTGCCATGGATATAAAGCCCCTTGGGGAATATTTGAACTATTTGGCCCAAAATCCTCCGCAGGAAACATCTGGTAAGGCCAAAAAACTTGCTTATTATATAAACCTTTACAACGCCGCTACCGTTAAGCTTATTATAGACCACTACCCTTTAAAGAGTATTAAGGATTTGAGAAATCCCTGGGGACGCGACATTGTACAAATAGGGGCCGCAAAAATTTCTTTGGGCGATCTGGAGCACAAAATATTACGTAAGATGGACGAACCACGAATTCATTTTGCCATCAATTGTGCATCCTATTCCTGTCCAAAATTATTGAACCGTGCTTTTACCGAAAATAATATGGAGAGCCTATTGGAACAGGCCGCTATCGACTTTGTCAATGATCCAAAGAGAAATATTCTTTCGGCCGAAAAGGCTTCTTTGTCCCAAATCTTCAATTGGTATAAAAAGGATTTTACGGAAAACGGTTCCTTGGAAGAGTATATTAACCAATTTACTTCCCAACAATTGACCTCCAGTACCAAAATTAATTATCTAAGCTATAATTGGGCCTTAAATGAAACCAAATAACCAGAATACCCTTAGCATTATTATCCCCGTGCTCAATGAATCTGCCCATATTTCCAGCTTATTGGTATACCTTCAATCAGAGGCCAACCCCAAGAACCTTAAGGAAATAATAGTGGTAGATGGGGGAAGCACAGACAATACACTGGAACTTGCCAAAGCAAATGGGGCAATAGTAACGAGCTCCGTTAAAGGACGTGCCAAGCAAATGAACAAAGGGGCAAAGTTGGCAAGCGGATCGGTTCTTTACTTTTTACATGCCGATACCTATCCCCCAAAAAATTACGACCAGCTTATACTCCAAGCGATAAACAGTCAAATATCCGCAGGTTGTTTTAGGATGAAGTTTGACACCAACAAAAGTTTTTTACATTTTTTTGCCTGGTTTAGCCGAATCAACCACAAACTTTGTAGAGGCGGGGACCAGTCGCTATTCGTTGTTAAGGAACTCTTCCATAAAACCAATGGCTTTAATGAAAATTACATCATATACGAAGACTCTGAATTTATAGGGCGCCTGTACAAAATTGCAAAATTTAAGGTACTGCCAAAACATGTAATCACCTCGGCCAGAAAATATGAGCAAAACGGGACTATTAGACTACAATATCATTTTGGAGTAATACACCTAAAAAATATACTTGGTTTTGGCCCTGAGAAATTGTACCGTTATTACAAAGAAAATAT
>JBFHGV010000568.1:0-3060 GCA_041582955.1 Arenibacter sp. | reverse complement strand
TAAATATGTCCCTGATACTCCCATTTTTTTTATTTTCAATAGGGCATGTACAGCCCTAACAGCAAAATCCGCGGTATTGCCATGGGCGCATACCTCCAGTACCTTAGTATTTTTATTTCGACATATAAACACTGCGTTTATTGCTAAGGTTGCAGCTACATATATGGCCCTGTAGGGCTAACCCCCAATTTGTACACATTATTGAAACCGTCAATTGTTTTGTAGCATTCTAAACCTAATAGCACCAAAAGGAGGTGATTTTACGCTATCAACATTTAACTGCCAATTCCTTAACAAATGTTGTAATTAATCTCTTTAAAAAAAATCTGCATTTCACCCAAAACTGACTGTTTAATACCATATTTTATATAACATTAACCCACAAACCAACATATAATAAGTGTAATTTACAGCATTGCAAGTATTTTTAAAACCCAATACTCCAACCGATCCCATTCCTTATATTTAAAACCACCTTCCAATTATGGCAGAGAGCCAGCACGAATCGGGAGTCAAGGCCACAAAGGCAATACTTAATAATGGGGTTCACCTAAAAAGAAGTACCAAAATCTTATCCTATGTGACTGCAATTGGAATTGCCACCCCTTGTATCCAACCAATTCACTTTAAGAAATATTAACAATTAAGATTTTGTTAATATAAAAATAGCGCTAAAAACGGTAATTTAGGAAAAACCTAAACACAACCCACCATTGCAGAATTCAAATACTTCCTTAGAGTTAAAACCGATATATAAACTTAAGAGAGTACATAAGTCCCTTCTAATTTGTTTTTCCATAACCGTTCTAAGCTTTTATGGCTGTTCCGTAAAATTTTCAAAAATTGCGCCACCCATTGGGGAATTAAAAGAATTCCCATTTAGTGGAAGTAGTGTTATGGAGGACAAGTGGTGGACTGCCTTTAACGATGATCAACTAAATATACTAATTGATTCCGCTCTACAATCCAACCTAAATTTGGCCGCCACCTGGCAGCAATTCATGTCGGCCAAGGCCACAGTGGCTCGGGAAGTCTCCAACAAGTGGCCACAGATAGAAGCAACGGCACAATCGGCCATTAATTTACCAGAACCCGATTTTGTGGGTGGAGAAAATACACAATTGGGTCTCTCCGCTAATTATGAAATTGATTTATGGGGCCGTATAGGCAATGCGGTACAAGCCGAAAAATTAAGGGCAGATGCGAGCCTTTATGATTACCGAACTGCAGCAATTTCCCTCACCGCCGAAATTGCATCAACTTGGTACCAACTCATAGCCGCCAAAAAACAATTAAAAATTACCAGAGACCAAATTTCAACCAATGAGGACATAATTAAACTAATAAGGTCTCGGTTTGTGGGTGGTCAAATTAGAGCTGTAGATATTCTTAGGCAAGCCCAACTCTTGGAAAGTACCAAAGAACAAGAAATAATTTTTGAAACCAATGTGGCTCTTTTGGAAAATCAACTGACCGTACTTTTAGGCAAACAGCCACAGTCCAACATAGTGTTTAAAACCACCCAATTACCTGATCTGCCAGCATTACCTGCAACCGGCATGCCCTTGGAACTTATAAGACGTAGACCGGACATACAGCAATCCTATGCCCTACTATTGGCTGCCGATAGGGATATGGCTTCTGCCGTACGCAGTAAATTCCCAAGATTATCGGTAAGCGGAAGGGGACAGTTACGATCCAATAGTTTTAAAAACCTCTTTGATAATTGGGCCTATACCCTGGCCGGAAACCTTTTGGCCCCACTCTTCTATGGCGGACAACTAAGTGCCGAAGTAGATAGAACCCAAGCCATAAAACAACAACGCCTTCTGCAGTTCGGACAGATTACTTTGGAGGCATTCCAAGAAGTTGAAAATGGCTTGGTACAGGATCTAATGCAAAAACAACGGGTAGAAAATATTGGCCGACAATTGCAACTTGCAGAAAAAAGCAATCGGCAATTGCGAATAGAATTCTTAAATGGTTTTAGCCCCTATTTGGATGTACTCATCGGTTTGGACGCGGAACAGCAACTACGAAGGGATTATATACAGGCCCAAAGGCAACTCATTCAGATACGGATTGCACTATACAGGGCTTTGGCGGGTAGTTTTGAAACCGAAAGAGAATTGGACAATCAATAGAAATACGAACTTATGAACAATAAAAAAATACTGTGGATATGTTTGGCTATACTGGTAGGAGGTATTGCCATTACCACCTTAATTTTCTCTACTGAACCGGAAGCACAAACGGAAGGAGCAAGTATTGAAACGGCTATGTTAGTAGACGTCATAACGGTAAAAAATGGCACATATAAACCAATAATAGTGGCTACTGGGACTGTACAACCCGTGGAAGACATTGTATTAAGCCCACTGGTTTCGGGGCAGATTATCCGAAGGGACCCCGCTTTTAGCCCGGGCGGCTTTGTAAAAAAAAACCAGGTACTATTGCAGATAGACCCCTCGGATTATAAAAACACCCTAGAACTGAGAAAGAGTGAATTACTACAATCACAGACTACCTTGGAGACCGAAATGGGCCGACAACAAATTGCGGAACAAGACTTAAAACTAATTACAAACGATTCCTTGTTTGGAAGCGACCCACTATCTGAAGGCGAGCGCCAACTGGTATTAAGACAGCCACAGCTCAATGCTGTCAAGGCTACTATCCTAGGTGCCAAGGCCTCAGTAGATCAAGCTCAACTAAACCTAGAGCGCACTACCATTCGCGCTCCTTTTGATGCTCATATCCTGAGTCAAAATGTTACCCGGGGATCACAAGTTGGCCAAGGGGATAATTTAGGCCGTCTGGTGGGCACAGACTATTACTGGGTCACCGCAACGGTACCGGTCTCCAAACTACAGTGGTTACGTTTTCCCGATAATGATACCGAAAAGGGAGCAATAGTCCATATTACCAACTCCACAGATTGGCCACAAGGTCTCTATCGCGAAGGCTCCCTAGACAAACAGATCGGGGCTTTGGACGGACAAACGAGATTGGCTCGTATAATGATCAAAGTAGCGGATCCCCTTGCCAAAAGTGACTCCC
>JBFHGV010000567.1:0-3061 GCA_041582955.1 Arenibacter sp. | reverse complement strand
CTGTCTTCTGAAATGATAAAGGGCGAACTGGAACACGGACATTAATTCAATAATAATCAAAGGTTTTGATTCCGAGTTTGTTTATCGTCTTAATTAGTTAGTTAAAAATTATAAAACAGACTCGGTTCAAAATTGATTAAAAATTTAAAAAGTTAATAATATGAAAGAAATAAAAGCATTTATAAAACCGAACCGAATCCAAAGAGTCATTGAAGCACTTTCTGACAATGGGTTTGAAAGTATGACACTTTCACAAGCAGAAGGCACGGGCGCATTCAAGGCAAAAGGTGCAAGACCGTCACTGGATTTTCACGTAACAGATAGTCCAGTGGTAAAATTGGAATTGGTCTGTCAAAATGAGGAAGCCCAAGCGGCCATTGAAACAATTATAGCCAACGCCAAAACCGACGGGCCTGGAGATGGTATTATTTATATAGCAAATATTGAAGATGCCTTTCAGATTAAAACAGGAGATTCCTTAAAACGTTACGACCTGTAATTCTCTTTCTAAACAAATGGAAAAAATAGTTCAATTTTTAGAAAGCAAAGGAATACGGCCTACTGCAATGCGCCTTATGACCTATAAGCGGTTGGCAGAGTTGAATGTTGCCATCAGCCTTGGCGACTTGGAAAAGGATTTTAAGGTCAGTGAAAGAAGTACTCTATTTAGGACTATGAAAGCGTTTGAAGAAAAAGGTATGGTGCATCAGATCGAGGATGGGACAGGAGTTATAAAATACGCCCTTTGCGAAGAGAATTGTGAGTGCGAGGTCGGCAACGACCTCCACTTGCATTTTCATTGCAACAGATGCGAGGAGACAGTGTGCCTGACAGCCCATAAAATTCCCCACATCAACTTGCCCGAAGGTTATATCACGGAAGATGTCAACCT
The DNA here is from genome assembly GCA_041582955.1 of Arenibacter sp. Classification (GTDB taxonomy): domain Bacteria; phylum Bacteroidota; class Bacteroidia; order Flavobacteriales; family Flavobacteriaceae; genus Arenibacter. The sequence continues at coordinate 2,169 of JBFHGV010000567.1, read as the reverse complement.
AGTGGTAAAGGGCATCTGCGAAAAATGCAGCGGCAACTTGGATTAAGCGTCAGGTTTTAAAATACGATTATCGATTATAAATATAGAGCTATGGTAAAAATCTTTGAAAAAGAAGCTACGGTATATATGGTAGCACAAAATAAGCTGGATGCCAAGGATTACGAAAACTTGACCCCCGTTTTAACAAATCATCTAAAGGTGTATCAAGAAGTTTCCTGGTACATCGAAATGCAAAATTTTGAAGGTTGGACGGCAAGTGTCCATTGGAAGGGGATTGAATTGGACCTCCCCAATGAAAAGCATTTGAAGCGGGTTGCCTTGGTGGGAAACGTTAAATGGCAGGAACTATTTACAGAGGTGCTGCTTCCTTTTTCCAGGGCCCACATAAAATTTTTTAAGCCCGAAGACAAGGACTGCGCTAAAGAATGGATAGAAAAATTGGATAAGGACTGAATTATTAACGTAAAATAAAAATAGTATGACGGACGATTGGTATTTCTGTGGGATGCACTGGATATGTTCGAGGCACTGGATAATATAGATTCACTTTTAAATTAGAAAATATGGGATTTTTAAAACATTTACTCAGGGGAATGGGAAGAGGTGGACATCATTCCACCAAGCATGGTCGAAAGCACGATTACGGTTACCGGGATGGTCATTCAGGGTCGAAGGTGTTGATCCGGTGCCCAAAATGTGGCGTAGATAATGAACAAAACGCACTTTTCTGTCAAAAATGCGGCTCGGCCTTGGGAAAGGGAAAATGCAATAGTTGCAAGGAGAGCATACCGCTGGATGCTAAATTTTGCCCAAGTTGCGGTAACCGTGTCTAAACCTGTAACCATGGGAAAAATACAGCTGGCATTAGTTATCCTTTTTATCAATGTCCTTGGACTAGGGGCCCAGACAATATATATGACCAAAAAGGGACATCTAATGTTATCTACGGAGGTTGGCAAAGAACCGGTCAATGCCGAAAGCACCGAATTATCCGTACTATTAAATTATACCGATAAGCAAATAGTAGGGTCTTTGGACCTGAGAACGTTACAAATGAAAATCCCGGAAGTTAATGCAGTTTTAAAAGAGGCCGAGGATCCTTTAATGGTCTATTTCACGGGCAACATCCCTACAGAGGATTTTTTATCCTCACGCCACGACCCGATCGATTTCAATTGGCCGGTCACCGTATCCTTTCAAGATAATTCATTTCAGGTAATTCTTAGGACTACCCTGACCCACCTGGAGGAAGGGCAAAGATTTTCCTGTTTGTTAAGTGCCATGGGGGAGCTTTTAGCGGTAGAAACAGGTTTGGAGGAAATAATACCGGGATTGGACAAAGCAATAGAAATACGGTTTGCACAGATGGTATTGAAATTGGAATAGATAAAAATTTTATAGCACAAAAAAAATGGACCTACAAACAGTACTACTGTTATTACCATGTTTGGGGCTGGCAGTTTTATTAGGGATATTAATTGGCATCGGGTATTTTGGCAACTTTGTCGCCCAGTTATTGGGTTTTCGGACAAATCAGGCCTATGAACGCTGGTGGGAAGCCCGCATTATATGGGGCGCTATTGTTAATGATTCCCGAACCTTGATATGGCAGACCATTTCACTTTATGATAGGTCGGATGTGCAATATGTATATAATGTAAAGGAAATGACAAAACGCCAATTCGTATGGTGCTATGCTTTGGGCGAATATCTAAGGAATCTTCCATTTTCGTCAAATGTAGCCAGCTATGTAAGATTTGAAAGAATCAAAAACACGGATTTCCCCAAGGCACATAGCCTATTGATCCATTTGATCATATATGTTTTTGCTACAATGCTTCCTTTTGGCCTATCCGATAATGACCTCTCGCTAGAAATTGGTCTTACCATTGCTATCCCAATAATCTTTATAGCGATTAAGAAAACGTCAATTTTAATGCAGGGTCCATTTGAAAACGACCCAATGGATACACCAATGATCGATCAGGCCCAGACTATAGAAATAAAATTAAAAGAGATGATAGGTGACGTGGACTTCCCTTTTAAAATGAAACCTAACAAGTACTATATACTTTAAAACATCAGTCTAATGAAAAAACTACAAATAAAAATCCCGGTTGTCCTTCCGCAGGTTCCAAACGAAAAAGATACTTGTGTTAAAAGGCTTAT
>JBFHGV010000566.1:0-3064 GCA_041582955.1 Arenibacter sp. | reverse complement strand
TTTACGTACTTGTGGGTATGTCCACAAAACATTATACTTGGCTTTGACCCTCCTTGTAGAGATTCGATTATCTTCTGTACTCGATACGATAAAGCATAGCTATTACCATCTTCACCGTGCCATAGATTTATCTTTACATTTGGGGAGATCATGATTTCCGAGGCTTTGGTGGTTATAGGGTACTTCCCGCTAACTATATTGTTACGGAGATCCTTGTCCGTTATGATGCCAATGGGCATTTTGTCCTTTACCACCAACATGGCCCCAACATTTTTCTCCGTCATTTTTTTTGCGATGGATTTTACGGAAGTGCCTGGGGAACAGCTTACTAATTTCTTGGAATACTGCACCCTCTGTAAATCCAAAACTTGGGTATTGGGGGCTATAGGGTGAAGATCAGGTACTTCTTCATAAAGTTTGCCACGGTGACTTTTGGAATATGGGTTTCTGGTATTGGAAGCAAAACTCTCAATGAGAAAATTTCCCACTTCAATGTTGTTTCTGGCATAGGGCTTAAAGGTATCTATGGGAATGGCATACAAAATACTTTCTTCATGGGCCCGGGCACTCATTTTATAGTTTTCCAAGGCCATAAGTGGTCGGAGCCCAAAAATATCCCCCTCGTCGCACATATCCATTATTCTTTTGTCAGCCCCTTTTTTAAGGGCAACTGCCCCCTTGTGAACAACGTAGAAGTGTGAATGTGGTTCATCGGTCTCAGAAAAAACAATACTGTCCTTTTCCTTGTAGATAATCGTTACTTCTTCCGATAGGGTTTCAATATCCTTTTGGCCCAAGACATTAAATGGAGGGAAATTCTTAAGAAAATCGGCGACTCTATGGGAAATGGTATTTTTCATATTTGGTATTTAATGTAAAATTAGGGCATACAATCCTTAGTTCATTATTTTTTGTTACAATATGATAAAATTGTCCTGTACGCAAGCTGTAAGAACGAAAATCTTAGCAACTAGTACCAAACAATAAAATACAATGGTATCTTAGCCATTAAGCTTATCGTTTTAAATAATGAATGTATCTTTCCGCATTAAAACTCTTGCCATACCCATTCTACTACTGTTCATTTGTGTGGGACAATTAATTTCCTGTACGGGAAAAAAAAGGGGGAATAGGGAAATGGAGCCTCAGGAAATCCCGGCCACAGGCCTGCCTGGTGACCATTTGGCTCAGATCCATTGTGCCAGCTGCCATCTTTTTGTAGAACCGGCCCTATTGCCAAAATCCAGTTGGGCAAAAGATGTGCTCCCTGCAATGGGACACCGTTTAGGGATACACAGGGATAAACAGCAGTACGATAGTCTCTTTGATTCAAGAGGGGGAGAACTGGTAAAGAAGGCCAATGTTTTTCCCGCTAAAGCGCTTTTGGCCCAAGAGGATTGGAAGAAGATTGTTGATTATTACCTGAGTAACGCCCCAGATACCATATTGCCCCCTAAAAGGAGCGCAAAACCTAGAATGGGGTTAAATCATTTTACCTATAGGGAACCTACTTTCTCGCAAACCCCGGCGCTTACCACTATGGTTAAATTACTTCCCCAAAATAAGGGGGTGGTATTTGCCGATGGAAAGCGAAATATAAACTCTATATCTTTTTTAACGGCCAATTTGGATAGGGATCACGTATTGGGGATGAAGCTGTCCCCGGTTCAGTACAGGGAGAATAGGGATACCCTATATTTAACAACAGTAGGCAATAGTATTTTTCCCCACGATTCTCCAGATGGAATGTTACAGAAATTATATAAGACCGGTGGCAGTAAGACCTACAATGCATCAAAGCCTGTCCTGGACAGTCTTACACGCCCGGTGCATGTGGCCTATGGAGATCTCAATAACGACGGATTGGAAGATATTGTGGTCTGTGAATATGGAAATGAAACTGGGAAGTTGGTATGGTTTCTTAATAAGGGTGGAGATCAGTATGAAAGGCAAGTTTTAAACAATAGACCAGGTGCCATTACCGCAATAATTAAAGATATGAATGGGGATGGACTTAAGGATGTGATGGCTTTAATGGCCCAGGGCGATGAGGGTGTCTTTTACTATGAAAATCAGGGCCATGGTTCCTTTGTAGAAAAAAGGTTGCTTTCTTTTCTTCCCCTTAATGGCTCCCAGCATATGGAGTTGGTAGATTTTAATGATGATGGCTTGGATGATATACTCTATGTTTGTGGGGATAATGCCGATAAAACCCCAATATTAAAACCTTATCATGGGATTTATATCTTTCTGAACCAGGGCAGTCTTAGTTTTAATCAGTCATTTTTCTATCCTTTGAACGGGGCTTATAAGGCAATACCCAGGGATTATGATTTAGACGGTGATCTGGATATAGCTGCTATTTCCTTTTTTCCCGATTATTACAGTAGTCCGGAGGAGAGCTTTGTTTATTTGGAAAATGTGGGGGATATGAAATTTGAAGATTTTTCCTTTCCCGAGGCAACCAATGGCAGATGGATTGTTATGGATGCAGAAGATATGGATGCCGATGGGGATGTAGACCTTGCATTAGGGTCTTTTGTTTATTTTACCGCTATGGGAGATACCACCGGTTTAGGTAAAAAATGGTTATCCAAAGGACCTTCCGTTGTAGTGCTGGAAAACACTTCCCGATAACACTAATATTAAATCCATGTAACAATCTTTAAGCTATTTTGGTCTCCACGGTCCTTGTTTGTTAACCCTTGCTTCTAAACTTGTCATGGAGCCCTTTGCCTTTCAGTATTAACGGGATGCACTTTTCCAGTCTGCCTCGTTTGGTCTTTTCTTGTTTGGCATCCCTAATGTATTCACGGTATTCTTTCTGTTTATAAGGGGCAAGTTGGCTAAAGTTGCTTTTGAGTAGCGCATTGTTCTCCAAAGCTTCTTTTAAAAGAGGGGGTAGGTTTGTATTACTTTCCTTTTTAGGCAAATAGACTTTTCCCTTTTTCTGGTTGGAAATGGCTTCTTGAAAGTAACTTAGAACGGTTTCCTCGTCAATTTCATTTATATCGTTAAATTTCCAATGTCGCATGGCCTTGGTCTTCCCTTCTTGGGCGTTTAC
>JBFHGV010000565.1:0-3068 GCA_041582955.1 Arenibacter sp. | reverse complement strand
TGGAAAAACCGGATAGATATTTATATGGGCGAAGATAAGGCAAGGGCCTTGGAATGGGGGAGAAAAAAGATTACCATCCGTTACAGGGTCAGGAAAGACTCCACTAAAATAGAATGAAATTGTATCTTTGATATTTTAGTTGAGATTCTATTTAAAATGAAATACCCCATTCTTTTTTGTTTGCTTTTACTTGTTTTGTCCTGTTCCGTACAACGGGAAATCATAGACAAGCCAATCATCTTTGACCAACAGCGAACAAATCTTACGCTAGAGTATTTATCGGACCATTACGGTATAGAACAGACTGAGCCTACCATTGAGCCTAAGATGGTAGTACTGCACTGGACAGTGATTCCCACTTTGGAAAAGTCATTTGAAGCTTTTTACAGCCCCACCTTACCAGAATGGAGACCCGAAATAAGTGGTGCCAGTGGACTTAACGTCTCTTCCCAATTCTTGGTAGACCAGGATGGAAAAATTTATCGATTAATGCCAGAAACTTATATGGCCAGACATGTGATAGGCCTTAACCACTGTGCCATAGGTATAGAAAATGTGGGGGGAACCGGGGACACCAAACTTACCCGTGCCCAGTTAAGGGCCAACAAATGGTTGGTAAAATATTTGAAGAAAAAATACAATATAGACTATGTTATTGGTCACTATGAATACACCCTTTTTGAAGATCATCCGTTATGGTTGGAAAAAGATGAGGCCTATAGGACCCATAAAACGGATCCTGGAGAAAAATTTCTAAAGAAAGTTAAAAGAGCTACCAAAAAACTTAATTTTACCCCTACACCAAAAGGCTAAGAAATAATATGATGCTACAGAAGACCCTCCTATTCCTGATTGTAACCCTTACCTTGAACTGCTTTGGGCAAGAAAAGGAGTTTACCAATAGCCTATATGCTTCCTATGAAAAATACAGGGAGCCCTCATTGGAAAAAAGAAGAATAAAACATAAGGACCTTCAGCCCTTGATCAATAAAATATCGACCCATCCATTGTTCCATGTAAAAGTTGTAGGAAAATCCATTGAGGGTAGGGACCTATCCCTTATCAGTGTGGGCACTGGAGATATCAATGTTTTTCTATGGTCCCAAATGCACGGGGACGAACCCACTGCCACCCAGGCCATATTTGATATATTTAATTTTTTAAGAAGTAACGATTTTAAAGAAGAAAAAGAAAGCATCCTAAAAAAACTTAGGTTGCATTTTTTACCCATGCTAAACCCAGACGGTGCGGAGGTATACCAAAGAAGAAATACTTTGGGGATAGATATCAATAGGGATGCCCTTAGTTTACAATCACCAGAGGGGAGAACCTTGAAAAGGGTAAGGGACAGTTTGGAGGCCGACTTCGGATTTAACCTTCACGACCAAAGTACTTATTACAATGCGGAAAGAACGGACAAGCCCGCCACCATATCCTATTTGGCCCCTGCGTTTAACTATGACAAGGACATTAACCAAGTACGGGCCAATGCCATGAAGGTCATAGTTTATATGAACCAAATAATTCAAAAATATGCTCCAGGACAGGTAGGTAGGTACAATGATGATTTTGAGCCCCGTGCCTTTGGCGACAACATTCAAAAATGGGGCACAAGCGCCATACTCATAGAATCTGGTGGTCTTAAGGACGATCCGGAAAAACAGGAGATCAGAAAGTTAAATTATGTTTCCATTCTTTCCGCTATATACAGTATAGCCAATGGAAGTTATAAGGATATACCTATAACCGACTATGAAAAAATTCCAGAAAATGACCGCAAATTGTTCAATCTGAAGATAAAGGACCTCAGCTACCCCTTATTGGGCAAGGAGTACACCTTGGATGTAGGTATACAGCACATTGAAATAGATAATGCCAAGCACAACGACTTCCATTACAAAAGTAGCATTGTAGATCAGGGAGACCTATCTACCTATTATGGCTACCAAACCTTTAACGCTAAAGGGTATAGCCTAACAAAGGGCAAGGTTTACCCAAAAACATTATCCTCCCTGGAAGAGCTAGGACAACTTAAGCCCATGGATCTTCTTAAAGAAGGCTTCGCCTATGTTAGGGTAGCCAATATTCCCAAGGACCAAACCTTTGTGCAATACCCTATGCATGTTATTGGAAAAGATTATAAATTGCCTGAATTTAAAATGCGGGTAGGCATCAATCCTACCTTCTTTTTAGAACAACAAGGCAAACTTCGCTATGCTGTGATCAACGGTTTTCTTATCGATTTAAATACCGATGAGGCGAATATTAAAAATGCCTTGATCCTTAAATAGTGAATCTAATATCCAAAACTGGGGTTAAGTTTATCCCCATGTATGAGTATTATATATAGCATAACCAATAATATACCTACGATAAGTGTAAATATGGTAAGGGTTAAGCCTTTTAGCCAATTGGATAGCCCATTAATGGCGCTGTACCGGAAAATGTCTTGTATTACAACCATGATATGTAATTTTTGATTTACAAAATTTAAACTTTAGGCTGGCCAATTGATGGTATGTTGTTGAGGGCTGTTAACTATATAACAACCAAGTTGATATTAACCCTACCTTGGCATGCGACTTGTGCAAAATAAACCTTAATTTAAGCCATGGTTACCATTATCCTATTAAACCATTAACAATTAAGAAAGCTATATATTTGGATTGGTTTAAAATGGGATATTCCATTTCTTTGACAATCTAATAATCTATTTTGATTATAAAAACCAATAATTTATATATTGAACCAATCATTCCTATCCATGTCTAGAACAAGCTTGCTTTTTTTAATTCTCTTTCTTCTTGCTACTCCCATTTGCATTGGACAAGAAACAAATAAATTTAAAATACACTCCCATAACGACTATTTGCAAAACGCTCCATTCTGGGGTGCATACGACCATGGGGCAAACTCTATTGAAGTGGATGTTTTCTTTAAAAATGACACCCTATTTGCTACACATGCAGAGGAGGATATCATCAGTAATCACACCATAGAGAGTCTGTATTTGGAACCTTTGCAACGGGCATTGGACCTCCGCCTGGGAAAACAACAGCAAATTCAAC